>CAIUKX010000196.1 GCA_903899795.1 uncultured Flavobacteriales bacterium | reverse complement strand
AGATACTCTATCATTCACTTTCTTTGTTCTGAAGCTAGATTGTACAAACTTTGTCTTCGGCAAATTCCTAAATCTATAACTATCTTCCGTCTCTCTCATGAAGGGATTTTGTTTTTTAATTATTTCTTCTGCAATCTTCCGAGCTTTTTCTAGTCCAACCTCCTTTTTAATAATCGCTACTTGCAGCTCATAAACCATTCTTTATTTATTACTGATATAATTTTTATTTCTTCTTCCAATCTTTTTATTTCTTTTTTGAGTAGCTCAATCTCTTCTAGCGATTCTTTTAGTAGACCTTTTAAATTCATCATCACGAAACTATTTTCAAAAAAATCTGATTTAATAGTTGAAGACGGCTTACACATTTTATATTATTGCGATATAATATACTATGCCTTATAAGATTTCCCCCATTCCACATTCCAAATTGGTCAAAGTTTCCCTCAGAGATACTGGAAAAGTTTTATCAAAACATACTACTCTTAAAAATGCTGCCGCTCAGATTCGTGCGATTGAATACCACAAAAATAAAAAGACTCTCATCTAAGCCGTCTGCATTATTGCTACGTCGCTAATTATCTTATTTATTTGCAGATACACACTGCTATTTGGTCCTATGTTTAAAGCGTTTTTCATGCTTGAGGGATCTATCAATCTAACTTTTAAACTATTTATTACTTTAGGAATTGGACTGTTATGCACGTAAATTGCGGAATCACTAAACGGCTGGGTGGAAAATGCATTCTGGCTCAAATAATAATTAGAAACTATTGACTTTATGTCGTAAATGTCATTCTCATTTACGAAATCATTTTTTGTGTTTTTATATCCGTCAATATTTATTAAATAATGTCCCGTTCCAGATACTTGACTCAGTGGCGATTGAATTGCTAATAAAGGGTTTGTCGTAATGAGTGCTGATGAATATTCCTCATAAAAAAATGGTCCTATAAATGTAGTCCAATCAAAAGCACTTGCTCCCTGTGGTGGTATAAAATCTGCTATATTTTCAAAAATGTACTGCTCTAAAATCCACCGTGATGAGTTCAATAAATTGCTGTACGTCAGTTCTCCCGTGGGTCCTGCTGATTCAGTCTGATTTGTTGGAAAAGGTGATAAGTAAGATGGTGCATTAGTGTTTGGTATCGTTCCAGCTTTAGTAGTATCTATGAAATTGAAATTGTTTTCAATTCCGACATAGCCGCTTGTTGTTGCTTTATTGAATTGCTCAAATGTCATTTTTCTAGTTCTCCCCCATACGACCGATGGATCAAATGTTATGTTTGGAACGTCAAAACCCAGTGTATCCCTCCAGAAAGAAGCTGGCTCCATACTCTGAAAGAAAATACCCGAATGACGAGTTTGCTCACATATATTAACTTGTCCAACTGGTTGCGATGGATTGTGTGGATTTATGTTATCCGTCTTTATTATTTTTACTACTTCTATTGGTTCTGTTCCCGCTCCTCCATTTTCCGTAGTTGGTAATTGTAGTATAGGAGTATGTAGATAAGTAAATTGCATCACTCCATTTGCTTGATTATATTCTAAACTTATTTCACTCGCTCCAACAATTGGAGTCGCATATCCCATCACGGCTCTTTGCTGTGTGTAATAACCTTCACCCGACGAACCCTGCGCTAATGTAAATGAATATTCACCACTCCAATGTGATGGTAATATCGCTATTGGATTTGTTACATCCTCGGGATCCCAATCTCCATAGATTGTATTGCCGAAATAATTTGGATTGAAGCTTACATCCGTACAAAAATTAGCAAATATACCAAGAACTTCAGGTTTATCCGCAAATGCGGGACTGTTTGATGTGAAATTGAAACCGCTACCTTGTACTTGTGTATCTAAATAAGGGGGGAAATATGTGCTTTGATTTCCGTTATTATCGGATGTAGTGAAATCATGCTGTGCTACTTGATAACCTCTAATTAAAAAATCATTTAAAGTGCTTGAATCACTTCTTCCAAATTGTGAATTGGGTGTGAAGTTTGGGCTTGTTTTTTCTTGTTGAATGGATGACATTTTTTTAGTTATTAAATCGGCTAATTCACTCGGGCTATATATTCCCGCCGGTATTGTATAATTCCATGTTTTCGTTATCGGTTTTTGATCTATATTCTCACCACCAGCGGGATTTTTCCATTCCACTAGGAGCATCGGTGCTTCTATTGCATAAGATTGGTTTATTGATAGACTTTCTGGAAAAAGTACCGTCGGATTTTCCGGAATTCCCGTATTTAATTGATAATTATTTATTAGACCTTGATACATATCTAAATCTCCATTCCAATTCAATGTTCCGAGAAAATTCACATAATCTACTGGTCCTTCAATCGCCATGTCGGCGAATCCAAAAGGTTGGTCATTGCGATCCCTTGTTCTAGTGTAAGGTGATGTTGTTGGGTCTTGTTGCGTTGAAGCACCATCACACGGAAACATCATATAAAAATAATATGTCAGAGAGATTGGTAAATCTGTTTCTATCACTATATTTCCCGAACTATTTAACCGACTGTCTATGTAGGCTTGTTTGACTGAAATACTATCTCCTTGATTCAAAATGACGCTTGATTGTAAATTGGTTGTCCATTCACTATTTGATGGCGTGTCTGTTGAATTAAATCTTGCTAATTGCACCACTGTGTTTGTTGTCATATTTACTATATATTAAAGTTATTTAATTATTTAATATATACTTTCTAAATGAGTTTGCGGTGAGATTTTTCCCGCATTTTAAATACCTGAATAACGGCAAACTCCCGTCTTTTTATTGTAAGATTTGAGAATTTCAGCTAAAATCACGAGAGTATCGCACTGAGTTGGATCAGCTGAAACTTGAGTTTGATCCGAACTATACTGAAGAATAATATCCTGTCCAATGAGTTTGGAAACATTCACACATCCCCACGAAAACACTGCTCCAGCAGAACCCGCTAAAGTAGATGGATAAGCATAGTCCAAACCCAAATTGGGATTATATAAACCTCTCACTTGTCCATTAGACACACCATCCACGTAGGAAGAATAATGTGTGATATTTGTCTTGGAATTTAGGTCATTTAGAAAATGAAGTTTTTTGGAATCCGAATCTATACCATTGAGCGGCAAAAGTTTCAAGCCGTTGATGGTGATCTGGAACTGTTCGTTTTGTCTGCTTAAAGGCAATCTCAACACATTTACTGGACGACCAACGTTGAAGTAAAATAGCCGATTCATATATTGGTTAAAGTAGCTCTGCAACCTACGGTCAATGCTCGGCGTAGTGAGAAGGAGACGATCATCCACAATGGACGTGAATCCAAATTCATCGCCTTCATCTACCTTCAGAGCTGGGTTCAGTACATAATCTACGGCAAGGCATGGCGGACGTGTAAATGCATAGACGTAGCCCAAAACACTCGGATCAATCCATTCAATCTGAATAGTCAGAGCATCATCCGAAATATAGCGTGCCTGAAGATATGTCAGCATCGCACTGATATCAATATACAGCGAATTTCCCATCAGAGTAGCATCATCTTTTCTGGCAGTCTCGGTGAGAGTGGTCTGCGACAGAGAGCCGACGAAGACACTGTTGCACATTTGCTGAGCTAATTGACGGCCCACGGAAAATTCCATTGAATTCGGCAATGAGGCCAACCGAATTCCCATTATTTCTAAACCTTGTCCAGTTAAACGGTCAATTTCAGTTCCATTTCCATCGTTTATAGAGATTTTACTAATTAAACTATAAACACCTTTATGCCCGAAGTAAATTCCATCTCCTCCAGCTGCACCATTACCCACGGAATTGCTTAATCCAAAGTTACACAAACGAAGTTTCCGCGTGAGATATTTTCTTCCCGCCTCAATTCGGAAAACAGTTCGCTGAACGGAGTTTGACTGTGGATCCAATAAAAAAGTCTGCACATCTGAACCACTTGACATTTATATAATATACTTTTAAAAAAAATAGAAAAAATATATTCTAAAGAGTTGCATATCCATTAACAAACAATAAAGCATTGTACGGATTGCTACTGTAAATAAATTGTGTGGCGGAATCTATCTGTATGACCACGCCTAGCTTAGAATTTTGATTCGCTGAGTATGACATGCCCATCAAAAACGCCCCGTTCTCCGATAAAACACGATTGACGATACAATTTTTATCGGGATTACCCTTGAGCGCTTTCAATGCATTGTGGGCAATGTCCTGATAGGGCGGATTTCTACCGTTACCGATTTTATAGCCTAAAGGACCAAAATTTTTATTGTCAACTGTAAATTCTACGCTCGTAATATCCCGCAAATATTCACACATATTGCTATCGGCATACAAACTATTCAGATGCGTTTGTTGAATGAAAGAACACGCTACACTATCGTAAGGATTAGGCGCAACAACGTTCAACGTGGTATTTTGCGAAAGAACTGTTTGTGTGACTAAATAATTCGTATTGAAGACAACCTCTTTCGGCTGAACCTTTGCCTCCGGCACTTCAATCCAATGTAATTGCAATTGAGTGAGAGTGTAATTGAGAGACACAATATCGTCGGCCGTGCTGGGATTGGGTTTCGGTGTGCTGACATACAATGCCGTAAGTGCCGAAGAGAGTGTGAGCATCATCTTCATCATTGGATACTTGGATGCTGGAAGATTGCTGCTTGATTTATTCATAGACAAATTTGGACTAATGCTAAAGGGTGCATCAGCTTTTGCTAAAATAACATTTCCATTATTTCCCTTCATCTCAACGGCACTGTCCGAACACGCTGTAAGCTCTTCCAAAGTATTTTTAGCTAAAGTATCCATAATCACTGTTCTGGGGTAGTAAGCAACTGATTCAATTGTTCTATCATTGATGGATACTGTCGCATTCTGAATGAACACGTGTGCGCCAGCGAACGGATTACAAAATACAGCATCTGCGACATCTATCGCAACTGGGACTGTAGGATTTGATGCAATTGCTTTAGTAATATTCAATTTTGCTGTGAGCCTGAATGAGCCCGCGACGACCTCGCGCCCTGGCGGTGTCTTGACGAGGAAATCCACCTGATCATACTGAGAATATGTGTCTTTAATGTTGGTTGGTTGCGCACTGTTATACCACAAAGCAGACATCTCTTATATTATATACTTTTAAAAAAAGAAATTAATTTGAAAATATATCATCTTCTTCCGAAGGTCATTCCCCTATAATTGGGTAATCCTTTTGAAATTGGAGCTACACACGCTGTAGACGTGGAAGATGTCGTAGGTATTACTGATGTCGTAGGTGTCATTAACTTCGTTTCAGGCTGTTTGACATCCTCCGAAGGTTTTGATTCCACAATCTTTGCCTTCTTTTCTTCAGCCTCTTTCATCTGCTTCTCCCTCTTCTGTTTTTTGTATTCCTTAATCTCCTTAAAATTATTGTCTAAACCCGAAAGCATTTCCTCCAACTTTTCAAATTTGCTGGAATACTTTTTCTCAAATATGTCCTCATTTTTTAAATACGATGAGACCTTTTCCGTCTTCTCCTCGTCCTCTTTTTTGTTTTTTTCGCGCTCTGCTTTATTTTTCATTCGCACTTCAAATGCTTTTTTTCGTCCTTCTTCCAAGCGCTTAAGCATCGCTTCTCTAGCTTCTTGGCTCTGCTCTACTCTTTTGCGTGGTGGTTTTTTGTCTATCATCTTCACCTTTATGTTCTCCTCATCATCTGACATTGCAATTTCATATTCAACGACTTTGGATTTTTTGGGCATTATATAATATATTTTTATAAAAAATATTGTGAAAATATATTTTTTCTATCATTTTTCTGTAATTCCGCTTGCGGTCGGGGTCGGCGGGGTGTCCCCGCAGTTAAATGGTTCGCAGGCATTGTTTGAATAGGAAGATGGGACCGGGTGTGATGGGTTGATTGTGGGCTACATCACCATAAAGCGTAATCTGCACCTGATACCCCTCTGGCTTCATTACGTAATTCATACCTTCACGAACATTATAAACTTTCAGGGGCAGAGCAACGAGTGGATGAACGGAATGCGGCACAGTCAGAATACCCGACAACGATTTAGCAGAGCGTCCGCCATCATTTTCCAAAGTATCCATGAGCTTCTCCAAATGCAGCGAAGAAGGGTAAAAGCTCGTATTGGTAGACACTTCAAGATCGCGATTTGTATCATCAATATTATTAACTGAAAATCTGTATGCTTGCACACCGCGATTGAAACTGATGAGCGACTGTGGTTCATATCCTGTTGTTCCACTAACCGGCGTTGTACCAGTACTATACTGAGGCATACACAGCAAGACACTATAGCAGTTCTGCTCCGTCACGATGAACTGCCGCTGATAAATCGGCAGAGGATTTTCAATCGTCGCCACTTCCACGCGCCAAGTGGTATAGACGCGACTCATGGGAATTTTCGGATCCCTCATTCCCTGAACCAGCACAAGTTCTGCTTTATCAACCATGTAAGAAAAGTCGTCTGTTGGAATTGCTCCGCCTGAAACATTTGCGTTCGTAATCCAAGTTTTGTAACTACATTCAATAGGATTTCCATTGAAATCTACACCATCTTCATAGACGAAACCATCCAAAAATATTGACGGAACTAAAGAATTTGCATCAGTTAAACCCAAATTACTAAACACCAAATTATAGCTTACATCTGGAGTACTCGAGACCGGATCAATGGACAAAAGTGTGCAAGAAGAACCTTGTATTGGCAACTTTTGACAACCATTGCTGACGATTTGTCTAGCACTAGGAACGTCTGGATTATAAAATTGGTCAAAATAAGGCTGAATTTCAATAGCAGTAGAATTAGCTTGTGCCGTAATCTGAGTATTCAAGACAAATTTCCCATTCGTTGGCAGACCATCAACGGAAATCAATCCAAGATTTTGTAGAGCATCGTATTCGGCTTGTGCGATTGAAATTGTATTGTTTTGCTGTAATGCAGTAATCTCGGCCAATGTCGACACAGTAGGCAACTCCACACAATGAACATTATCCATAATTTCCACTGAATCTAAAGAGGTTGCCCATTGCACAGATGCTCGCTGTCTAAACGCATCCAATAAACCAATAGTTACTGTCCCATTTCCCTCAAGTGTCACTGATTCAATTTGAGTTATTTCGCTCGTAATCTGATTCTGTCTCTGACCAGTCAAACCGCCAACCGCTGAAAAACGGAAATTCAATTTGGCGTAATTTCCAACCACTAAATTCATCTGCTGTATCTCCTGATTTGTCCAAGTAGCATTTAACGTCAAAGTATCCGTAGTTAAAGCAATGTTTGAATTGAAAAATGACAGTATCTGATCTTTCTGAATAATGTAGGATGGAACAGCTACCATGTTCAGTGTATCAGCATTTGTCGGCACTAAACCAGGCTGGGGAATGTCTGCCCCTTGTGTCATTTGACCGATGTCATTTTGAGCAGTGAGAGATGTCCAAGGATTTGCCGCAAGTGTGTATTCCATACCACCTTGACCAAAGGCTGCGGCTTCCGAAGGACAAGTTGCATATTCCGTACAGGTAATAGATTGCAGAATGGGTTTCCTATCTTCCAACTCAAGCCAGATTTTAAGACCATTAAGAGCAGGGTCATCCAGATACACATTTTTATTTCGGAAGAATCCGAATAGCTTTTTCAGGGGAATATGCACTTCAACAGGTAACTGCTCGTTTGAACCCGTATAATCGGGCAATAAATTCGCAAAAAAACTGCCGAGAGACTGAGGCTGACCAAAGACGACGGAGCTATTGCTTGTGAGTGAAGAACTGCCGACACTTTCATAATCAGCATAAACTTGATTCAGAGTTTCGGAAAGAACATTCTGAAAGTTCGTCTCCTCCAAAATTTGCATATCACCAGTAAAGAGACGACACAACTTAATCATTGACATTGGTGTATAAGTATTACCATTTTGACCAAAGCTCACATAGGTATTTAATAAAGCCCATTGTGCTAAAGATGCCTTAGGAACAATTTGACCCGCCGAAGTTGTCAGATACATGCGAAGCGCCAAATAAGATTCCGAAAGATCCGTAGAATAATGATCGGGTTCAATGGTGAATTGCATACGATTGTATCGGGGGCTGTACTGGGCATCGACATCCGAGCGCAAACGAACGGTTCTCACGAAATTAGCAGGATTTTCACTAGAATGAGGAACTGATAGAGCTGTAGCCATTATTATATAATAGAATTATAAAAAAATAGTTTTTAAAATATATTAATGCTTTAAAAAGTATTTGAATCAATAAACACCCTGTGCATGCTGAAATTGAACTACTTGTGAAGGTGGAGGCGGCGGAGCTTGTTCATGTTTTCCTCCAAATATATCCACTAATGCCGTCACACCAGCAGCAATACCCAATCCAATGTCTGCGACTTCGCCTATTCCCGGTAAAGCTGATGCTGCTACTGCCGCTTCTCCCTCTGCGGCTAATGCTCCACCAGTTGCGGCTAATTCTGGAGCTGCTCCTTCCAATCCTGTTTCGGCAACTTTTGGTACTACTTTTTCCACTGCGTTTTCCGCTTCAGTTGTTTCCGTAGATAATTGTTGTATTTTACTAACTCCTTCTTTGCCTAGATTTACACCACTTTTAGTTCCGAATCCAATATTTACTCCTGCTTGCAATTTATCGCCTGCAGTATTTAATTCCCCTTTTGCCCCTTGAATGATAGATGTTATACCACCAGCAATTCCTAAACCTTCACCACCCAAATTCACTAATCTTCCACCGAAAGATGACAATTGAGACCCGAAAGCTTCGGCTTCTGCTTGGGCTGACTCTATAGCTGGTTGTATCCTCGTCATCGCCTCTTTAATTGGTGCGGTTTGTCGTTCCACTTCGTTTTGAAATTGACTAACCAATTGCTCTTTTCCTGCACTGACACGCCCTATTTGCTCATCCAGATTTGCAGCTAATGATTGATGTTTAGCTATGAGTGCTTCATCTATGGCTGATTGACTTTGTTTCACTTGATCAGCTATTTTTACACTACCACCACTTCTATAACGTGTTGCCTCTTCATAAACTGGCTTTGTTTCATATATTTCTTTAGCTTGTTGTCTCAGTCTACCTTGTGCTTCTTCCACTATATTTAGGGATTTTTCCTTTTGTGTCTGCAAAGCATTTATCCTATCATTCGCAGCATTTAGTTTTACTTCATGCTGTCCCGTCAGTTGTTCAGTTTTTTTCGCTATCGCTTCTTCCGCTTGACTTTTCTGAGCCAATAAGCTTTCTTTCGCCTTCCCTACTTTTGCTAATTTATTTTCCAATTCAATATTTTTGGTTAAAAATTCAGTTCCTTGTTTTAATTTAGCAACACCTTCAGGAGTTATTTCACTTCTTACGATTAAATCCTGAAGTGTCTTTAAATTACCACGACTTTCCTCAGATAAATTGGCTACATCAGCAGGGCTGTAAGAATTTAATGTCTGATTGTATCTCTGATGTAAATTTTGCAAATAGTCTTGAGACTTTCCCTGTAGTTCGGATATGGTTGATTGTATACCTTCTAATTTACCTTTTACTGCTCCAGTGAATTGCTCCAAACCACTACTAGCTTCACCTGTTGCTTTTTGAATGACTGCTTCACCCTTTGTCTTCAATTGTCCCTTTAATTCTTCCACCGCAGCTCCAACCCCACCTTCTCCTTTGGCGGCATTAACTAATGAAGGAACATCCAATCCATATTTTTCGGCATAAGGCGCGGCTATTTTAGCCACTTCATCTGCGCTTTTTCCCACTAATTTTGACGCAAAACCTGCAAAATCAAACGGTTCCCCACCTCCTCCTGTAGTTAGTTCCTCTATTTTGCTAGCAATTCCACCAGGTCTTTCATAGACATCTTTAATTCTCTTCCCTGCTTGATATAATTTACTACCCGCATGATATACTTCCGCTAAACTGAATGGAATCATTGAAATTGCTTGATTGAATGCCTCATCTTTCATTTCTTTCATCGCTGCTTCTTGAGCTGCGTAATCCAATTGTTCAGATGATTCCGTATTATCCACTGACATTGCATTTTGAAAATATTGTTGAAGGCTAGACATATATATTATACTTTTAGAAAACTTTTGTGCTTATTGGAATTAATATGCCGTTTCTTATTGGAATAAGTATAAATACCACCACATTCACATTGAACACTTCTATTACGTTGCTCTTTATATCATTCTATACGCTCTTGATTTTTATCATACGATATTTTT
>CAIUKX010000195.1 GCA_903899795.1 uncultured Flavobacteriales bacterium | reverse complement strand
TCACCACTTTGTTTCCTCCGGGTGTTGGATAATTTCCGGTAAAATACCAATCACCCAAATTATCCGGACAAGCAAGATTCAAATTCTCAATGGTTTGGTAAACAATTTCTACTTTAGCATTGATATTTTCAGGCGTCAGCAATTCGGAAATCTTCGCTGAAATTTGTTCAGCTGTAAACGTTTTATATATTTCCTTGACGTAGTTTTTAATTTCTTCTTTTGGTAAATGCTCTTGTTCTTTACATTTTTTGTAAACATCCTGAATCAACTGTTCTTTACCATTGTCTTTAATCAACTGAATAGCCGCTTCAAAAGCGATAAAATCACCCATCTTCGCCATGTCAATCCCATAACAATCAGGATAACGAATCTGAGGTGCTGAAGAAACAACAACAATTTTCTTTGGTCCCAAACGATCCAAAATCCGCAGGATACTTTGCTTTAAAGTAGTTCCACGAACGATACTGTCATCAATAACAACCAAATTATCTTTTCCTTCAACCACACTTCCGTAGGTAATATCATACACGTGGGCTACGAGATCATCGCGGGAATCATCCTGCGTAATGAACGTTCTCAATTTCGCATCTTTGATCGCAATTTTTTCAATCCGAGCCCGCTGATAGATAATTTCCTTCAATTTTTCTGGTGAAGGATTTTCACCTAATGCTAAAATAGCTTCGTGTTTTTTATCATTGAGATGATTTTCCAATCCTTTGATCAAGCCATAGAATGATACTTCAGCCGTATTTGGAATGAATGAAAAAACGGAATTATCTAAATCATAATCAATGGCTTTCAATACCTGAGGAACTACATTATGTCCCAATTGTTTCCGCTCTTTGTAAATATCCAAATCATTTCCTCTAGAGAAATATACACGCTCAAAAGAACATGCTTTTCTTTCCATGGGTTGATTGATCAATGTCTCTTTAACGGAACCATTTTTCTTAATGATCAATGCGTGACCAGGTTTTAGTTCCTGAATTTTACTCGCTTTTAAATTGAATGCAGTCTGAATAACTGGGCGTTCGGATGCTACAACACAAACTTCATCATCTTCGTACCAATAAGCCGGTCGAATTCCTGAAGGGTCTCTCAGAACAAATGCATCTCCGTGGCCGAATAAACCTGCCATTGCATATCCACCATCCCAATCTTCAGAAGCTCTTTTCAAAATTCTTTCGATATCGATTTTCTCGGCAATTTGAGCATAAATTTCCGTATTCGGAAGGTTTTTTGATTTTAGTTCTTCGTATAATTTATCATTTTCTTCATCCAAAAAATGACCGATTTTCTCCAAGACAGTAACTGTATCCGATTTTTCTTTCGGGTGTTGACCGATATCAACCAATACTTCAAAAAGCTCATCAACATTAGTTAAATTGAAATTGCCTGCAACGACAAGATTTCTTGTAATCCAGTTATTCTGACGTAAAAACGGATGACAGCTTTCTATCGAATTTCTTCCAAAAGTTCCATAACGCAAATGTCCCAAAAACAATTCTCCAGTAAAACCAGCATTTTTTTTCAGATAATCGATATCTTTTAAAAGCTCCGGATTTTCTTCTTCTATTTGTTTAAAACGTTCATTGATATGATCAAAAATATCCTGAATTGGCTTACTATCTACCGATCTCTGGCGGGAAATATAACGTTCACCCGGTTCCATATCGAACTTGATATTGGCAACTCCTGCTCCATCCTG
>CAIUKX010000194.1 GCA_903899795.1 uncultured Flavobacteriales bacterium | reverse complement strand
CTCAATTCTTTTGGGTTTAGTCGAACATCTAAATTCCCAAAATCCTTCAAGAATATTTTTTTAGTGTCTAAATCAATTTTAATTCTACTGTCTTTGTTAAGGATGCCAATACGTTTACGAAACATTAAATTAGCACGTATGCCATCCATCACACTGAAAAGTTGGTTTAAATAATGTGGCGGAACATCTTTATTCTTCATGACTTGCATACAAGCATCACAAACATCTGCTGTTCGCATTTTAATCGTGATTTCTGTTTTGTTTTTACAAAAATCATTCACACATCCAACCGTTTTTTTGTGAAATCTAGTAACAATTTCTTTCTGATTTTGACACATTAAACCGCGTAAAACCCAAGTAGTAACTTCATATGCTATAGGGTAACGAATATCTGTTCCATCTCCAAAAAACCATGGCCAATCATCCGTATGAATAAAACCTGTACGCATGGAAGGACCTAAAAAGGCAAACCAATTTTTCTCATTATATTGATTCGTTAATAGAAATACAAAATCATTTAAATCAACGTAATACTCATTCCGGTAGTATTCAACTTCATCAAATAATTGTTTCCACGTGTAATATTTTTTCTTTAGAGGAAAAATTGGTCTTTCGTAGCGTTTCATTGAATGTTCGGACATTGAACACATTATATCTAACTGTTCTTGATGTTCAAACTTGGTTTTATTACGGAATATTTTTGAACCATATGGATTGTCCAATTCCACGGTACCACCGTCTATAAAATCGATGGTACCTGGATAAGCATTCAGTAAATTAAGTACATTTTCAAAATCTTCTAGTTGAAAATCGGCGGTACGAACTAAATATACTTTCATTGCAATTGGTTTAATGAGTTAAATATAAGATTAATAAGTCATTACTTTTTAGAGAAAAAGATTTTTTTAATAACTCCAGCTTCTTTACTACTCGAGTAAGAACGCATATTTTGATTGATCTCAGCGGACATACACATATACTCTGACTTATCAATATTAATCGTATTCTCCGATTTAATATTCAACATTTGAGAGGTGTGAATCGCATCAAAATTTGCACCAATGAATGTAAACGTCCATTTATTTGTACTTTCCAATGCAGCAATTTTTTGTGCTATATCGTGGTACGAAAAAAATCGAGAAGCATTTTCGTGTCCATCCGTAATAATTACGAAAACTACAGACATTTGATCGGATTCAATCAGTTGGTTATATTTCTCTTTCACCTCATGAATATTTTTTCCAATGGCATCTAAAAGCGCAGTCATTCCTCTTGGACTATATTGCCCTACTTCGATAGGATGTATTTGAGAAACTAGCGAAGAAGCTACGATTGTTTCAATCTCATTATCAAATGTTGTTAACGAGCATAAAAATTCTTGCTTTGGAAATTCCGCTTGAAGATTTCGAATTGTTGTTACATGTTCATTAAATCCTTGAACAGCTACCTTTTCCATTCCTGACATTGAACCACTTCTATCTAAGATGAAGTTGTAAAGTGTTGTTTTGTTTTTCATACGATTGAATTTTAAAATTTATACTTCAAAATTCGTATAATCACACGTACATTTTTATTTTTTGCAAGCTTGCAACGCTTAAAATAAAAATAAACACCTCGTAAACAAACAATTAAAAATTAAAGATCTAAATTCTTTTCAGTTAGACTAATTCTATAAATGAGTGATAGCATTATACGCTCCTGTGATAACTTCCGTCATCTTTGGGAAATCCAAGGTATCAATCGTATCTGAAGACATGTGATAATGCGGATTTCTCACAAAAGAAGTATCGTTAATCATTAATGCTCGATAACCAAATTTCCAATAATTACGTTGGTCCGACATTCCAGCTAAATCTCCTCCTGTTTCAAAACTGATTACCTGAACGTCAATCTCAGCTTTATCTGCCATCAAATCACGAATTTGCTTATTAAAATCATCAAACTCTTCTATCCCAACAACAATAATGAAATTTGCTGTACTCGGATATATAGCAGCCAATTCCTTGGAAGGGTAAGATTGTGAATTGGGTTCATCGGAGAAGTACCCAATCATTTCGTAGCAAATCATTCCAATAACATCGTCTCCGTTCTCGTACAACGATTTTGCGTGTATATAACTACCCATTTCAGTTGTTCCAAAAAATGGTGGCTCTTCTAAACAATAGGCAACAAATTCTATGGCATAATCAAGTTCAGGTTTATTTTCACCAATTAACCTTGCTGTTTCCAACAATCCAGCAACAGCACTCGCATTATCATCTGCTCCAGGTTGATTGCCACACACATCATAATGTGCACCAACAACTAACTTTCGTGATTTATGTCCGTTATATATACCTATTACATTTGTATATTCATTACCAGCTGCTTCCCATTTCTGAAATTGGATTGTTAATCCCGATTTCTCAAACTCGGTACTTATGTAAGATACTACTTCTGCTAAACTTTCTAAATTTTGATAATTTCTATACGGTCTCAATTCGGTAAGAAATTGAACATCCGTATATAAACGATTGAGAGCTTCTGCATTCCACAGTCCCTTTGGACGTTCTTGTCCATGATGCCACCAGACACACTCCCT
>CAIUKX010000193.1 GCA_903899795.1 uncultured Flavobacteriales bacterium | reverse complement strand
TGGATTTGGAACTGTATTATAATATGAAAAATTAGGATAATCATGTGGACCTTTTTTCTGAATCCGAGGAGAATGAAATCGTGTATAAATAATACCATTATTCATGATACTTGCTTTTGTTGGAAGAGGAAATGTTTGTTTAATAAAATATGAATGTGTAAAGACTACCGCCCTATGAATTCCATCTTCTCCCTTTGGAAATTGAATTGAATTTGACCACATCCACTTTAAAAAGTCTTCAATACTTGATTGATTCATTATTGTTTGTTGATCTCTAAAATCTTCTCCTTCATCTAATAATCTTAAAATATGTTGTCCCAATGCAGGATCTGCAACAAATTTTTGATTTGCAATAATTTTTCTCTGTTTTTCTTTCTTAAACGGTTTATTATCAATAGATGTTAGTGGTTCACAAATATGAGGAAATATACTAATTGATTTACCATGAGGTATATTCTGGTTTCTTAATCCTTCAATTCCATATTTAGGTTTGCCATTTGCTTTTCTAGATAAATTTTCTGGTTTTAGTTCATCTTTTGTTTCTAATGCCCGTGTCTCAATTTCAGGATTAAGTGCTCCTTCACGAAGTCTTGCAAGTTGCCAATAAGCAGTTAATTGCGTTCGCATCAAAGCAGATGCACCAATTGAATACGGATATATTTTTTTTTTTTTTTTTATCCCTCCAGAACTTATCAATCAAATAAAGCAATGGTTTACTATAGTCAATTGATCTTTGAATTCCACGGGCTGTTAATTCAGGATCTTGATATGTCCATTGTGTTCCTT
Organism: uncultured Flavobacteriales bacterium; assembly: GCA_903899795.1. Taxonomy (GTDB): domain Bacteria; phylum Bacteroidota; class Bacteroidia; order Flavobacteriales_D; family Crocinitomicaceae; genus CAIUKX01. The sequence goes on along the minus strand of CAIUKX010000193.1, from coordinate 984 downwards.
GTAGGAATTCTTTTTGCCATGCATTAGCGCAAGATTCACCATGTCGAACAAAAAAGATTTCAACTATCATGCCCCTACATTTAATGCTTAAAATAAATCTATTAAGATAGTATAATAGTATGTTGTGGATTGCTGCACCTTCTGCTCTAAGTGTTGTTGTTTCCCTAGCATCATTTTGCAATTATCCCACATTCCAGACATGGTCTTATCAGCAGGGTAAGATCTATGCGCCCACCGAGCGTGATTACCGTGAATCAGTTTACTACGCCAATGTTCGGAAGATTGATGCTCATAATGAGCAGAATTTTTCATGGAGCATGGATGTAAATCAGTTTGCGGATTTAACGGCAGATGAGTTCAAGTCAATGTATACCGGTGGTTTTCGCCTATCAAAGAACCGCACGAATGCTGGCCTTCGTTTCCAACCGCCTACTACACTACCAACTTCAGTTAACTGGACAGATGCAGGCGCAGTAACTCCCGTTAAGAATCAGGAGCAATGCGGATCCTGCTGGGCTTTCTCATCCACTGGATCAGTTGAATCTGCATGGTTTCTAGCAAATGGCACTTTGCCTTCTCTTTCCGAGCAGCAGCTTGTTGATTGCTCAACGTCAGAGGGAAATCAAGGATGCAACGGCGGTCTTATGGATTATGCCTTCGAATACATTGTAAAGAACAAGGGTTTAACAACTGAGTCAGACTATCCTTACACAGCAACCGGCCCCAATCAGTGCAAGTCTGCTGGAAAGCCGGCAGCTGCAACTCTTTCTGGCTACAAGGATGTGCCTGTTAATTCAGAAGTTGCGTTGGAAACTGCAATTGTCCAGCAACCGGTCAGCGTTGCTGTAGAGGCGGATCAGTCTGTTTTCCAGTTTTATAGCGGCGGTGTCATGGATTCTGCGTGCGGGACACAGCTTGATCACGGAGTTCTTGCAGTAGGTTATGGAACTCTTGGTGGAAAGGAATACTACCTCGTCAAGAACT
>CAIUKX010000192.1 GCA_903899795.1 uncultured Flavobacteriales bacterium | reverse complement strand
TTTTTTGCTTTTGACATCAATTTCGACAAAGTGTCCAATTGATTGGTATATTCCTTCCCTTTCTTAAAATTACGGTTGTAATTTATCTCTGTCGTTTTCTTTAGTAGCTTCCCAATTATTGGCATACTTTTATTGTTTTATTTCCAAGTCAACAAATGACTTTTCAAAATGAAAAGCAATGTTTTTTTAGACTTTTTTGGTTTAATTTTTTCTAAAGTTGTAACAATTAATTTAATTTTTGCGCAAACTTCAAGCCAAAAAACAATATATTTACCATCATTCATATGATCATTTTATTAAATTTGTTTTAAAATTTTTGAAAAGAATGGGTTTTTATAAACTATTAGCTTTGTTTATGACTACCTTTGTTCTATACTATAACTAAAAAGATACTTTACTTATGGAAACAAAGACATTTATTGTTCCTCACGATTTTTCTCAGGTGGCTGATAATGCCTTGAATCATGCAATAGAGACTGCAAGCACATTGGATGCTCAAATCTATGTAATTCACGTTGTTTCTAAAGACAAAAGTATTCCTGAGGCAGAAGTAAAACTTCAATCTATACTAGATAGCAAAGGAACTAAGGTAAAACTCATTCCTAGAGTTAGAGTCGGAAATATTTTTGATGATATTGGTGAATTTGCTGCAGAACATCATGCAGAATTGATCTTCATGGGAACGCATGGAGCGAGCGGATGGCAACATTTGGTAGGTAGTAATGCTCTAAAAGTGGTTACTTCTTCAGACGTTCCTTTCATTATTGTGCAAGCGAAGGGAATCAAACCAAACGGTTACGATGACATCGTTGTTCCTTTGGATTTAAATAAAGAAACAAAACAAAAATTGGCTGTGGTTGCTAATTTGGCAACCTACTTCAAATCACGTGTACATGTAATCACTCCTAATGAAACGGATGAGTTTTTACGTAAAAAAGTACAAGCCAATATTCTTTTTGCAAAACGATTCTTCACTGAAAGAGGTATTGAAGTTACAACTACTTTAGCTCCAAGAGGTGGTTTTGACAAAGAGGTTGTAAAACATGCGGTTACTATTGATGCCGATTTAATAGCAATCATGAACTTAAATAAAAATTCATTCTTGGGAGCTATGGGTTCTAATTATGAGCAATATATTATTACCAATGAAGCTCAAATTCCTACTTTGATTATCAATCCGCTTGATAGTCCATATGGAGGTAGCTTCATGGTTGGGTAAAATGTAATCCAAACTTTTTTGAAACCCTGTTCTGAAAAGAATGGGGTTTTTTATTCTCCTTATTTTGATAAATTTTTTATCGTTTTCGTAATAGAAGAGCGATATAAACAGACCCTATGAGCCAAAGTATAGAAGAAACAATTAAGTAGATTCTGTGCAAAAAATAGAATTGATTTTTGTCTAATACAACCTTTTTCAGTGGATCTAATGAACAATCTAATAATGGGTGAAACAGTATTAAAAAAACAACGAGACCTATCATTACTGGCAAACAAATCTTAGCAAAAAGTCTAATCTTTCTAAAGCTATATTCATTATCTGCAAATTCATTCACTACAAGTAAAGAAAATGCTACAAATGCTATATAATTTAATTGGGTTGAAACCTGTTGACTAATCAATCCCATTTGTAAATGATCACCCAAAATTTTTTGTCCTGTTGGAATTACGAAAGCCGCATAAAAAGTAAAACCTCCCCACCATAAAAAGAAACAAAAGACAGCTAGCTTATATAAGATTTCCTTTTTCATTTGAAATCAAATGTTAGTCCTAATCTTTATAATCGTTTCTTTCCAAACGAGCCTTGATCTCCTCCAAATTTTGCAATTTCTTTGCTAATCGGGTAGCTTTCGCCGTTTTCGTAAAATATTTATGGTTAGTTAAGAACATGACCTGCAGTTCGTCCCATTTACGATCACTGTCAATTTTTCCATGCTCTCTTAACTCAACACGTAATCGATCGGCAATAATATGGAAGTCATCTCTTCCTAAATAATCCAAATCGGCATCACACATGATTTCTTCCAGCTTGTTTTTTGGATTGTGAGGAATTTGAGTCACATAAATCAATTCTTTAATAATGGCAATATGTTGATCTGTATAACCGTATTTTGGAAGTGTTTCTTCTGCCAAACGCGCTCCTATCGGTTCGTTTTTATCATATTGTTCTATGAATCCTGCATCGTGATAAGACGCGGCTGATTTCAATAAAAACAATCCTTCATCTGTTACGTCTTCTGTCAAAGCCAAATGTTCTACAGCTTTGACAACATCCTGAATATGTTCAACACAATGATAATGAAGCTTATCTGAAAGTCCTTTTTCCAATACCCTAGTGATGTGACGCTCCGCTTTATTGTAATTGATGGAACTATATAAATACAGGTTTACGATTTGTTGGAATCGTTCGTTAGGATAAATTCCTTCACCATTAATCGATAATTGTGGTTTGATTCTTTCGACCGAATACATATCGATTTCATTCTTACTTTTTGATTGGGCTTTTCCTCTGAAAACACATTCGAAATAAGGCTCAATCAATTTATGTGTTTCACCGGTAATGGTCACCTTGCCAGGTTCACCCAACATCTCCATACGTTGCGCCCGATTCACTGCTGATCCCCAGATATCATATGCAAGACGCTCGCTTCCTATAACCCCTGCAGTAACTTCTCCTGTGTTGATTCCCAGTCGTAACATCCAATATTCTTCACCTTGATCAATAGCTTCTTGTTTCAGTCTAGACATATAGTCCTGAATTTGCAAAGCGGCTAAACAAGTGTCTATCGGATTGGTATTGTTTCTTACCGGGACCCCTCCTGCACACATGTATGCATCACCGATTGTCTTAATCTTTTCAAGGTTATTGTTAACTATGATTTCGTCAAATTTTCGGAAATAAATATCCAGCTTGTTAACCAAGTCAGTCGGAGTCATTTTCTCCGCAATTTTTGTAAATCCAACAAAATCTGTAAACAAAATGGAAACCATTTTATATGCCCTTGCACTGGTTTTTCCACTGTTTTTCAACTCTTCAACGGTTGATTCCGGAATGATTTTTCGAATCAAATTTTCTGATTTATCTTTCTCAATCTGTAGTAATCGTTTTTGTTCGATTACTTTGTTTTTTTCCCTGTTGATGATTTCATTTTGTTCTTCAATTTGAGCGTTTTTCTCTCTGATTTCCCTTGTTCTTTCTGCAATTTTCATCTCCAGACGAATCAATTTTTTTCGTTCCAGCTCCACTTTTTGGCGAACAAACAAACGAACCAAAACAAGAATAATCAAACCAACAAATGTCCAGAACCACCATTTTCCCCAAAATGGAGAAGCAATAAAAATGGTTAATTCACCCGGTTTTTTACACCATTTACCTTCTCCTTTTCGAGCGTAAACATAAAGTTTATATTCCCCTGAAGAAAGATTTGGGAGACTTATCTCGTTGTTATTTCCCAGTGACGTTTCACCTTCATCCAGCCCATCTATTCTGTATTTGTAATTGATCAATTCGGGATTGCTTAAATCCGAAGCGATGAACTGAAGTGTAATATTTCTTTGTAAATAAGAAAGGTCAATGTGTGTTGTTTTGGAAATCGGTTTCTTGAGAGGAGAATTTTTTTCATCTGGCTTCACCCAATCACGATCTATTTTGATTTTTGAAAAATGAACATGAATATCTTTTTGACGTTGAACCAAATTTTTAGGATTAAAGAAATTATAACCGCTAATTCCACCAAAATATAATTCTCCTGTTTTCGATTTTAAATAAGAACCCATATTGAATTCGTTACTCATCAATCCATTTACTTCTTTGTAGTTAACCGTTGTGTGTTTATCCAAATCAAAACAACAGATTCCTTTATTCGTGCTGAACCATAATTTTTGATTATCAACGGATAATACTCCATAAATAACATTATTGGGTAAACCTCCAACTTGTTTTGTAAAAACCTCTGTTTCTTTCGTCTTCTCGTTCCATTTTATCAATCCTGAACCAAAGGTTCCCAACCAATATTCATCGTCGCTTCTCTGGTAAATAGATGTGATATAATCTTTCGATAACTTAAGTATTTTAGAATTGTATTTATAGGGTGTAATCTGTGTTTTACCATCCTTTGTTACCAAATTATTTAATCCTCCTGTGCTTGTAGTAAACCATATTTTTCCTGATTTATCTTTGTAAGCAAGTCGACAGATTCCACTTGATATCGTTTTATCTTTATTATTGATATCGTTTTCAAAATATTCGAGTTTTTTGGTTTTCAGGTTGACTAAAACAACACCTCCATTTGTACCTACAAAGTACAAATCATCTTTCCAATGTAAAATCGAATATACCCTTGAGTGATTAGCTGAAGTTGCATCTTTTACCAGTGATATTTTTTTGAATTCGTATTCATATTTTGATTTGATAATTAGTTGGAACAAACCATCCGAACTGGCAACCACGATATTATTTTGATTAATTACATACAATCCCAAGGACATGGTTTCTCGAACTGAAATAGCTGAAACCTCTTTGTTTCTATAAAAATGTTCAAACTTTCTTGTTTTTTGATTGTACCTGGAAACTCCTTTATCAGTACCTATGAACATGAAATCTGACTGATTGTCTTCTCCAAATGCCCAAACACTAGGTGTTGGAATTCCCTGTTCTAAATTTCCTGTAGGACCTACTCCTAAAAAGCCTTGATTCATTGGATCAAAACTACTTAATCCCCGATCCGTACCTATCCAAAATGTTCCTGAAACATCCTTGAAAAAGGCATTTATTTTATTGTTTAATAGTGCATTTTTCTGAAAAATATCTTCAGAACTATTGAAAATATAACCGTCATTTTTTATCGTAAATAATCCACTATTATTACTGGCCAACAACCAGTTATTGTTATCCGTCAAACAAATATCTCGGATACCTAAACTTCCGAATTCTTTGTATAAATTTCTGAATTTTAGAAAAATTGAGTGATTGTTCTGTGAATATTCAAATACACCGACAGTAGTACACAATAGGATCTTATTCGTTTCACAACTAACTATTTTCTGAACTAAAACCTGTACACCTTTCTTTTTATAGGGAATGTTTATTTTTTCAGATCTTTTTGTTTTCAGATTACAAACAAAAACTCCTTTATCTTCCGTATTAACAAACAATTGTCCCGATTCTGTGTAGAACACAGTTTGCACTTTCCGGGATGGTAACAAAAAAGAATAGGATGTTATCTTTTTCGTTTTTGTATCAAACATTAACAATCCGGAAGTAAGAGAGGCCAACCAAAGATTTCCTTTTTTATCTACCGCAATCCGCTCGATTTGAAGCGGTGTGTTTTTTAGATAACTGTACGTTTCAAATTTTTCTTTCTGAAGATCATATTTTGTCAATCCATTTGACGTTCCAAACCAAATATCTCCATCAGGAGTTACGGCAGAACATCGGATGTACTCACTTTCTATCCCTTTAGTGTTATCGGAATTAAAGATTTCAAATGTTTTTCCATCAAACCGGTTTAATCCGTCCTGAGTTCCAACCCACAAAGCATTTGTTTGATCTTGAATAACACAGGTAACCGAACTTTGAGAAAGTCCTTCGTTAATGGAATAATTATTAAACCTATACGATGTCTGGGCTTGCACACCAAGCCGAATACATAGTAACAAAAATACGAATGCAAATACTTTCATATCTCAGATGTTTAATAATAAACCTAGTTAGAAAGGTTTATGCTTTTTGAGCTCCGCCATCGGCTGGAGGTGTTGCTAAAACAGTTGCTTTTTCCAAATCTCTGTCAAACATGTACATTCCTCCTTTATCTCCGTCGATTAATTTCAATTTATCTAAAATTGATCTTGCCGAAGCTTCTTCTTCCAATTGCTCAGAAACGTACCATTGCACAAAATTATGTGTTGAATAATCTTTTTCCTGCAAACAGATATCTACTAATTCATTGATACTTTCCGTTACCATGATTTCATGTTCCAGAAGTAATTCAAATATTTTTGTCAAATTATCAAATTCAATTGGTGGTTGTTCAATAGAAGGTATAATCGCTCTTCCACCTCTTTCATTTACAAACTTTACCAATTTTAACATGTGAAAACGTTCCTCATCGGATTGAGCATACAAAAATTTTGCAGTACCATTCAATCCGTTATTTTCTGACCATGATGCCATCGCTAAATAAAACTGCGAAGAAGATGCTTCTTTCTTTATTTGGTCATTGATTGCTTTTTCAACCCGAGTATTCATGTTGCCTTTTTTTACAAAGTTATTATTCTATATCAAATAATTCTCTTATTAGCTTTGAATTAATTAAATTAGCCGTTCATACACAACTATATGCACAAACATAAAGGTAAAAAAACAAATAAACTAAAACAAAGTCTATTACATACTGTTCGTAAAACGTTTGAAAAACAACCTGAAACAGTCCTGAGTCATAAACAAGTCTGCGATTTAGTCGATGCACGGGACGGAGCTTTACGTACATTAGTCTTCACTATTTTACAGGATTTAGCAAAGGATGGATTCTTGAAATCTGTATCCTACGATACTTTCAAAATGAACAGCGCTGAAAAATTAATTTTTGAAGGAGTCATTTCAATTGCAGCCAAAGGATTTGGATTTGTTACCGTTGACAAAGGAAAAGCTGATATTTTCATCGCTCAAAGTCATCTGCAACAAGCCTTAAATGGTGACAGAGTAAAAATTCAAATTTTAAATTACGGTAAAAATAAAATTGAAGGTCAGGTAATAGAAGTCATCGAAAGAGACCGTACTCAATTTGTCGGAACGATTCAAATGCATGAAAAATTTGCCTTTTTGATACCCGATAATATTCGAATGAACTCTGACATTTATATTCCGAAGGAAAAATTAAACGGGGCAAAAGACAAAGAGAAAGCATTGGTCAAAATTACAGTTTGGCCAAAATCTGCAGGTAATCCATATGGTGAAGTTGTTGAAGTTCTAGGTAAATCTGGAAATGTAAACGATATCGAAATGATCAATATTCTATGTAACAATGGAATTGACTATAAATTTCCGCCTGAAGTATTAACAGAAGCAGAGTCGGTTGGAATGGATTTAGATCCGGAAGAAGTTGCAACCCGCCGTGATTTCAGAAATATTACAACTTTTACAATTGACCCTGCGGATGCAAAAGATTTCGATGATGCACTATCATTTAAGCGACTTGATAACGGTCATCTTGAAATAGGTGTACACATAGCCGATGTAAGTCATTATGTTCGTCCTGGCTCTCCTATGGATGTTGAAGCATTAAAACGATCCAACTCTGTTTACCTGGTTGATCGTGTTGTTCCTATGCTTCCTGAACAATTATCAAATATGGCTTGTTCACTTCGTCCGAATGAAGATAAATACAGTTTTTCTGCAGTATTTGAAATGGATGAACATGGTGAAGTCTACAATGAATGGTTTGGAAAAACAGTTATTCATTCTGATCGTCGTTTTTCATACGAGGAGGCACAGGAAATTATCGAAGGCAAAGAAGATGATTATAAAGCAGAAATTTTAATTTTAGATGGTATTGCTAAGACGCTTCGAAAACAACGTTTAAAAAACGGAGCTTTGAGTATTGAATCTGAAGAAATGCGTTTCAAATTAGATGAAGAAGGAATGCCGATTGAAGTAATTATTAAAACTTCAAAAGATGCTCACAAACTAATCGAGGAATTCATGCTTTTAGCAAATAGAAAAGTGGCTGAATTCATTGGAAAACCTAAAAAAGGCAGAGATCCAATTCCTTTTATTTACCGTTGTCACGATAAACCGGATAGTACTAAAATTGGTTTATTCAGTATTTTTATAGATAAATTCGGTTACAAAGTTGATTTTGACAATCCTGAAAAAATATCCGTTAACATCAATAAATTACTGGATGATATTCGCTACAAAAATGAATATTCATTGATACAAACCATGGCGATTCGCTCCATGGCGAAAGCAACTTACGATGTAAAAAATATCGGTCACTATGGTTTAGCTTTTGAAAATTATACTCATTTCACTTCTCCTATTCGACGTTACGCTGATTTAGTGGTTCATAGAATTGTGATGGAAGAATTAACGATTAAAAAACACAGATACGGTAAAGAGTTAGATGATGTTTGTAAACGCATCTCTCGTATGGAACGAAAAGCCGTTGATGCAGAACGTGAATCTACCAAATACTTCCAGGTATTGTTTGTACAAGACAAAATCGGTGAAGAATTTGAGGGTACTGTTTCAGGTATTGCTGAATTTGGATTATTCGTTAAAATGGATGAAAACTTCTGTGAAGGTATGGTTGCTATGCAGTCTATTCCTGGAGATCGTTTTTACTTTGATCAGGATAAATTCAGAATTGTAGGTGCAAACTCTGGAAAAGAGTATAATTTCGGCGACAGAGTTCGGGTCAAAATTTATGAAGTCCACGTACTAAAACGTCAAATCGATTTAGAATTAATATAAAACAAAAAATCCCGGTAGTTCTTACCGGGATTTTTTATTTATAACATCTTAATTCTATTGTTCAGATCATCACGGAATGATCCTCCGATCGGAATACTTTTCTTATCATTTTCTAAAGTCAAATTCGGAAATTCAATGCTTGCAATTTTATCCAAACGAACAATGAAAGATCTGTGTATTCGAATGAAATCAATATTTCCCATTTTCGCCTCTATTTCTTTCATTGTGGAATGGATAGTATAACGCGTATCAGCTGTGTTGATAACCACATAATCTTTTAATGCCTCAATGAAATAAATGTCTTTGCAATTTAATTTCACCAATTTACTGTTTGATTTTACGAAAATAAAATCTCTTGATTTTTCTTTCCCATCCACAATTGAATACAAAAAGTCTCTTTCCTTAACAACTTCCTGTTCCTTTTTGTGTTTATAAATCGCCATTTCAATAGATGTTTGTAAATCTATTTCCTTGAAAGGTTTTAAAATATACCCGTATGGCTCAGAAATTTTTGCTTTCGCTAAAGTTGATTCATCGGCATAAGCAGTCAGAAAAATAACTGGTATAGTCATTTCATTTTTAATGATTTTTGCAGCTTCAATACCGTTCATGTTACCTTTCAACATGATGTCCATCAATACTACGTCAGGCTTCTCAACTCTAGCAAGTTCAATAGCTTTATCTCCAGTAGAAGCTGAACCAACGACATTGTAACCTATTTTTTTTAAACTATGTTGAATATCCTTCGAAACGATCGATTCGTCCTCAACTACTAGCACATTTATTTTAGACATTTATTTTTTCAGTTTTTTTAGCTTATCAAATGTAGTAATAATTTTGTTCTTGGGAGTATCTTGCTGATAAAAATAGCTAAAAACGCTCTCAAAAAAAATATTTTAATAATCAGGTTTACAGTAGAATAGACACTACCACTACCCAATAACAGTTAAATTTGAATTCAAAGTACAACATTAATTTCAAAAAACAAAAGGAAGACAATTTTTATATTAATCTATTAAATAGTTTATATTTTTAAATCTTTAAAGAATCTATTTTCTTTATTAACGCTGTTGATATGTGAATAAAATAAAATCATTTTTATTGTTTATTTAAGTTGTTACACAAATAACAGGAGTTATAAACAAGGTAAATCATTTTAAAATATTGATGGTTCCACTTTTACGACATTATTAACAAAAAGAGAATAGATGTATGTTGTTTATTTCTTTTTTATTAATTCAAGATGAAGACTGTGTTAAAAACGTGGAGAATCTTTGAATAAATAAAGCTAAC
>CAIUKX010000191.1 GCA_903899795.1 uncultured Flavobacteriales bacterium | reverse complement strand
TCAATGAAACCTTGTTTAGTAAGAGGGACATCTTGAATTGTGGTTGCTTTAACAGTATAGAAGTAAGTTCCGTCAGAAACCATTTTTCCATTTCCGTTTGTGCCATCCCAAGTACCAGTAACATTATCATATTCTTTAATTGGAACTCCCCATCTGTCAGTGATTGCAATGTGGAAAGTCTTAAATATACCATCAGCCTCGGTAATTATTTTGTAGACATCATTAATACCATCACCATTTGGAGTAAAGACATTTGGCATATTAATATCACAATTTTTGATCGTGATCAAACTGGAGTCTGTTGCTGATTGACAAGGGTTTGTCACAGTCAAATAGTAATATCCTCCTTGCGTTACTGTAATTGTAGGTGTCGTTTCTCCTGTACTCCATAAAATAGAAGTTGCGTATTGTGGGTTGGTTATCACGGAAAGTATTTCGACACTGTAACCCAGACACAAATCGTGATCTAAAATATCAAGAGCCTGTCCTGGAATAAATTCAACGGTTGCTGTATCATCGTCATGACAAACAGAATCTGTATAAATTAACTGATAGGTTCCATAAGCTGATACCTGAACATCAGTTGTTAGCATGTGAGGATTGGAGAATGTAGCAGTCCCGCCGGAAGATGGAGGGATAAACGTCCATTGTCCAGGCTCCGCACCAGTATTTGTAACCATGTGAAGCGTGTCATTCAATTGATACCACATACATTTCAAATTTTGAACGTTAAGGGTAACCGGAGTCTGACTTGTAATGGTAAATGTAGTGTCATTTTGACAACCATCATTGGATACGAGATGTGCAGTATAAGATCCTGGAGCAACATTAGCAGAGAAATGATTACTGATTACAGTTGAACCTTGAGACCACGTCATTGAAGCCATTGTCAATGAATCACCAATTGCGATATGATCTACACCAGTATTTGGACAAGCATGGAAACTGTTGTGGATATCAAATATTGGCGGATCAAAAGGTACATGAACCAAAGTATCGATTTCTTTAACACAACCTTGATTATAAACCAACACTTTTAATGTGTCATCATAAGCAGTATTAATAGTCGTTGTAGAGTCAGTAGATCCTGTTGACCAAAGGAAGCCATCGAATTGAGCATTGCTGATTGCAAATGTTATCGGAGCACAGCCCTGTGTATAGGTCACTAACGGTTCCACCGGAAAGGCAATTGAAGGATCAGTGACTTGAATAACGTAGGTGACAGGGGTACTCGCAGCAGGAGTTCCATTGTCAGTTCCAGTTACCGTTATTTGATGGAAACCAACTGTTTCGAGTGCTCCAATTATACGTAAGGTAAGTGTTCCAGGATTTCCTGGTGTATTGGAAACAACTTGAACATTTGATAATGTCGGTGCTGAATAGGTAATGGTCGTTGTCTGGCTGTTTTCAGGGCTTACATATGGATATGAAATGTCCAATGTATCACCGATGTGACAAACACCTAAAGTATCACATGTATTATTGTTTAATGGGATTGGAGGAATATTACCACCCGTTGAGGAGCAGAAGTCAAAAAAGTAAGATTTGTTATCCAAGAAATCTACACCATCAGTTGTACCTCCTGGACCATCGAAATTTGTACCTGCATGATCGAATAATCCCAATTGGAAATAGTCAAGATTGTTTCCTCTGTTGGCTCCTACTGTTGCCGGTGTTCCACCAAAACCACTTGTGCCTCCAGACGCATCTCCGGTTGTCCAATTCATATCAGCATAATTAATAGCGACATTTCCTCCATTAATTAATGGATCTAAACCGTTGGTTATTACTACCTGACATGTGTTTTTCTTGTCGCATGACGCATTAAAGTAACCACCGTCAACCCAGTTGAAAATAGCAGCTGTTGGCGTTGTTGTACAATAGATAGCTCCACAATTAGAGAAGTCAAAATCAGCCCAAAAAGGTGCAATCATTGCATTACCGGAAGAAGGAAAAGCATTCGGAGTGAATGTTCCGATACCTGCTCCAAAACTAATATTCCCATTGTTATTCATATAGACAGTGTTGTAATTGTCTCCAAAAAAACAAAATGTAAAACTCAAAGGAATCGCAGCAGGTGAATAGTTATCATCTGGGCTACCGGAAATATCTGTTGCTGGTCCTGGAGGAGGGAAATAACCCGAACAACCAGTCGCTTTTTGAATAGTAAGATGGTGGACGAAATGATAAGCATTAGGCAAATTGTTTGGATTAACCATGTTATCACCAAGTATCACCTCGTCACCGACTAAAGTTCCGTGAGCTTTTCTGTCACGGTATTCGCTAGTAGTAACATAGTTGATTTGTTGTGAAAAACCGGCTGATGAAATCAGTCCGAATAGGACGATGAATAGAGCTCTTTTAATGTTCATTTTATGCTAGAAGTTTTAGTGTACTTAATTGCTTTAGTATATGAAGACGCAAATGAAAAAAGTAAAGTTGCATGAAAAGAAAAATACTTCTTGATTTTTGTCCGGCTAAATTAATAAAATAAGCTAAATTTGCCATCAATAATGAAAAACAATACAGAATGGAAACGTCAGAATTAAAAAAAATAGCTTCACAAGTTAGAAGAGATATAGTAAGAATGGTGTCAGCAGTAAATTCTGGTCACCCTGGAGGATCTCTCGGATGTGCCGATTTTTTAACTGTATTGTATTTTGATTGTATGAAACACAATGCGGCTCATTTTTCAATGGATGCAATCAATGAGGATGTATTTTATCTTTCCAACGGACATATTTCTCCGGTTTGGTATAGTGTTCTTGCCCGTTCCGGATATTTTCCGGTAGCTGAATTAGGAACGTTTAGAAAAATGTCTTCTCGTTTGCAGGGGCATCCTTCAACCGATAAACATCTTCCAGGAATCAGAATGGCTTCGGGTTCATTAGGACAAGGACTTTCTTGTGCAATTGGCACAGCTCAGGCTAAAAAATTAAATGGAGATTCTTCTTTGGTTTATACACTTCACGGGGATGGAGAACTTCAGGAAGGACAAATCTGGGAAGCTGCCATGTACGCCAGTGCTTATAAAGTGGATAATCTTATCGCAACGATTGATTTAAATGGTCGCCAAATCGATGGTGATACGGATCAAGTTTTGTCATTGGGTAATTTAGCTCTAAAATGGCAGGCTTTTGGATGGGAAGTTTTGGAAATGGATGGACACAATATAGATGAGATCAAATCGACACTTGCAAAAGCAAAATCGATGACAGGAAACGGAAAACCAATTGTGATCATTATGAAAACAGAAATGGGACAAGGTGTGGATTACATGATGGGTTCTCATAAATGGCATGGTGTTGCTCCGAATGCTGAACAATTGCAAGTTGCGTTGAATCAGTTGGAAGAAACAATGGGAGATTACTAATTTGAAAAACTTTCTTTTCATAGCGTTTATACTGTTTTGCTCTATTTCTTTCGCGCAGGAGAAAAAAACACGTATCCTTTTTATTTTGGATGCTTCGAACAGTATGAACGCCAAATGGACGAATGATCAAACTAGAATTCAAGCAGCGAAAGAATTACTGGCTCAAGCGGTAGATAATTTAGCCGGAACTCCGAATCTGGAAATTGCTTTGAGGGTTTACGGACATCAATCTCCTGTAACAGCGACTTATCAAGATTGTCAAGATACGAAACTGGAAGTTCCTTTCGGTCCGGATAATTACTTAAATGTAAAATACAGAATCAAATCTATTGAAGCCAAAGGAACAACTCCGATAGCAAGATCTCTGGAAGCAGCAGCGGGAGATTTTCCGGATACGACGACAAGAAACATTATCATTTTGATAACCGATGGTATTGAAGCATGTGACAATGATCCGTGTGTGATCGCTAAAAAACTGCATGACAAAGGAGTAAAAGTTACTCCCTTTGTGATTGGTTTGGGAATGGATTTGTCTTTTCTGGATAAATTCAAGTGTATTGGAACCTACTCTGAAGCTGAAACAAAGGATGCTTTTAAAAATGTTTTGGACAAGGTTATTTCAAGTGCACTCGTGAATACAACCGTTCAAATTAACCTGAATGACATCAACAAAAGTCCGAAAGAAACAGATGTAACCATGTTCTTGTACAGAGCTGGAACAAAAGAGTTGAAATATACATTTACCCATACGCTAAATCGTGCAGGAAATCCAGACACATTGATTTTGGATCCAGCGATCAAATATGATTTGATTGTCAATACCACTCCGAAGGTTGAGAAGCTCGACATTGCGATTAAACGAAATATTCACAACACTATTATTGTCGATTGTCCTCAGGGATATATCAATGTGCGGTTTACGAATGCGGCAAAACCATATCAAATTGAATCCAGAATCATGCAGGAAAATTCAAATACAACGTTGAATGTTCAGCACATGAATATTCCCGATAAATATTTGATTGGAAAATACAAAGTGGAAGTATTGACATTGCCTCGGACAATGGTAAATGTTGAAGTGACACAAAGTGGCGTTTCAAATATTGATATTCCTGCACCAGGTTATTTTTCCTATAAACTGGGGAATTTGATCACTGGACAAATTTTTCTGATCAAAGAGGATGGGACTTTTGAATGGGTATGTAACATTGATCCGAATTCGAAAGCTGGACAGTGGCAATTGCAACCGGGCAGCTATAAACTCGTTTGCAGACAAAAAAATATTAAATCATCTTCGAATACAATTGAAAGAGATTTTAGAATTACTTCGAATAAAACGTCTTCTATAAACTTATAATAAAAAAATCATGATTGAAATTGAAGTACTTGGAAATAAAGATACCCGTTCAGGATTTGGAGAGGGACTTTTGGAATTGGCAAAAACAAACAAAGATGTAGTAGCCCTATGTGCTGATTTAACTGGATCACTTAAAATGGATGCTTTTCAAAAAGAAGTACCTGATCGATTTTTTCAAGTAGGTATCGCTGAAGCAAATATGATCGGAATGGCTGCGGGTATGACGATTGGTGGAAAAATTCCATATACAGGAACTTTTGCCAATTTTTCGACGGGGCGTGTATACGATCAGATTCGTCAATCAGTAGCTTATTCTAAGAAAAATGTGAAAATATGCGCTTCTCATGCTGGTTTGACATTGGGTGAAGATGGTGCAACGCATCAAATATTGGAAGATATTGGAATGATGAAAATGTTGCCTAACATGACGGTGATTGTTCCTTGTGATTTCAATCAGACCAAACAAGCAACAATAGCGATCTCTAAACATGAAGGTCCGGTTTATTTGCGTTTTGGTCGTCCGGTTATGCCAATTTTTGTAAAAGATGATGCTAAATTTGAAATTGGTAAAGCAGATACAATTCTGGAAGGAAGCGATGTAACAATCATTGCTTGTGGACATTTGGTATGGAAATCCATTGAAGCAGCACGTATTTTGGAAGAAAAAGGTGTTTCTGTTGAATTAATAAATATGCACACGATTAAACCTTTGGATGTTAACGCAGTCTTACAATCAGTTGCGAAAACAAAATGTGTTGTTACTGCAGAAGAACACATGATCAATGGAGGTTTGGGCGATTCTGTAGCGCAAGTTTTGATTCAGCATGCTTTGGTTCCACAAGAATACGTAGGAGTGAACGACTCTTTCGGTGAAAGTGGAAATCCAATGGAGTTGATGACAAAATATGGCATTGATACACAAAATATTGTTGACGCGGTTTTAAAAGTGATTCAACGCAAATAATATTCTATGACACAGCATCCTGATGATAACGAAATATTACAGTTGTTCCATCAGGGTGCTTCTTTTGCTGAAAGAGCATTTAATCTCATCGCCAAAAAATACGGAAAACAGCTGTATTGGCAGATCAGGAGGATTACCAAAAATCACGAACAAACCAACGATATTCTTCAAAATGTTTTTGTGAAAGTCTGGCTCAATTTGTCAGGATTTAACGCAACATCTTCCTTGTACACATGGATGTACAGGATTGCGAGGAATGAAACCATGACTTTTCTGGAGAAAGAAAAACGCAATTCCAGTGTTGATGTAGATGATTCTGTTGTTGAAATCATAGCCGGACATGCAGCATTGGATACACATACAGCCGATGAGATCAGTGAATTGTTGATGAAAGCAATAGATCAACTTCCTGAAAAGCAAGCACAAGTTTTTCAATTAAAATATTTTGAGGATTTGAAATACAGTGAAATTTCCCAGCAGTTAGGCACAAGTGAAGGTGCTTTAAAAGCCAGTTATTTTCATGCAGTTCAAAAAATCCAGGAATTTATAATAAACGCATTAAACCATTGATTCATTTTAAAGTCAAAGAAGTATGGAAGAGAATAAAAACATAGTAGAATTTCTGAAACCTCGCGAACGGGAGGTGATTGAAGATTCCTATTTTGAAAATATGGTCTCTGTAATTGTGGCAGGTAATCCAAAGAAAGAACCTGCGAAAATTATCCCTTTGTATCAGCGAAAATCATTTTGGATCAGTAGTGCTGCTGCTGTCGCGATTCTGTTCGTTGCGATCCGATTTATGAATCAGTCCGGTTCAATAAACCCTGATTTTGATTCACTTTCTCATTCCGAATTAACAGCTTATATCGATCATAATATTGAAGATTTTGATCAGGAATTGCTAGCACAATATGTTCATGTAGAAACGAATGCAGTTCAAGCGAAAGTGGAGTCTGATCAGCATTTAAATTCGTCAGTTCCGAACAACGAACTGGAAAAATCTGTGTCTCGTGATGATTTGTTTGAAGGAATTGATCAAAAAGATATTTTGGAGTATCTTAATCATCAGGAAATGAATGTAGATGATTTGGAAGAAACAGATGTGTTATTTTAATTGAATATTAGACGAACTATTAAATGAAAACAAAATTACATACAAAACAATTTGATTGGGAATTGATCCGTTTTGGATCACTCAGGAATCTGCAATCTTCAGTAAAAATGCTTTTGTTGCTTGTATTTCTTTCGGTTGGTTTTGAAGCCTTTTCGCAGGATAATGATGACGACCAAGATTCTTCGAAACGCGAGAAAGTCGAACAGTTAAAAATTGCATACATCACTAAAGAATTGAATTTAACGTCTGAAGAAGCTCAGAAATTTTGGCCAATTTACAATGAAATGGACAGTAAGTTAAAAGCCAACCGAAAGGAACAGCGTAAGGTAGTGAAAGAACTTCGGGAAAAGAGGGATGTTTTGAAAGAAGATGAATTGAAGAAGAAGATCAATACTCTTTTGGATTGTGAAACGAAGGAAGTAGCAATCAAAAGAGAATACATTGAAAAAATAGCAGGAGTAATAGGCTACAAAAAGTCGGCAAAACTTATAAATTTGGAGCAAGATTTCAAACGTGAATTACTGAAACGATTGAATGAAGGAAAAAATATGGGGCCGAATTCTCAAAAAGGACAAGGACAAAAACAAATTAAAAGAGAATAATGAATAGAACAACTGCTTTCTTACAACATCAAGGTCAAACCAACCAAAGTCCCTATCTTATTGATGTTGAAAGGGCAGAAGGAGTCTATATCTACGATAAGGAAGGAAAATCCTACATGGATATGATTGCCGGAGTTGCAGTCAACAACATTGGACATCGCCATCCGAAAGTCATAGATGCTATTAAACACCAGTTGGACAAGCACCTTCATGTAATGGTGTATGGAGAATTCATTCAGGATGCACAATTGAATTTCGCCAATCGTCTGGTATCCATGCTTCCAGAATCATTGAATTGTGTTTATACAGTAAATTCGGGTACAGAAGCCAATGAAGCGGCTCTTAAATTGGCAAAGAGAGTTACGGGTCGAACAGAGCTTGTTTCCTTTCGGGGATCTTATCATGGCTCAACACATGGATCCATGTCCGTTTCAGGAAATGAAGTCAAAAAACAAGCTTTTCGTCCTCTACTTCCGGATGTTCGCTTTCTGCAATTCAATTCGATAAAAGATTTAGAACAAATCACCGATAAAACTGCCGGAGTAATTATTGAAACGGTTCAAGGAGATGCAGGTGTACGTGTGCCTGAATTGGCTTTTTTGGTTGCTTTGAGAAAAAAATGTACACAAACGGGTGCTTTGTTGATTTTTGATGAGATCCAATGTGGAATGGGACGAACCGGAAAGCGATTTGCTTTCGAACATTTTCAGGTGGTTCCTGATGTTTTGACCCTTGGAAAAGCACTTGGAGGAGGAATGCCGATCGGAGCATTGGTTTCTTCTCAAAAAAATCTACATGAATTTACCTATAATCCAATGTTGGGACATATTACAACTTTTGGAGGACATCCAGTGATTTGTGCAGCAGCAGATGCCTGTTTGGAAGTGCTTGAAACCATTGATATGAATGAAGTGGATCGTTTGGGTAAATTGCTTCAAGAAATGATAGAGAAGAATCCAGAAATTAAAGAGGTGAGACGCATCGGACAGATGTTTGCTTTTGACATGGAATCATTCGAGCGAGTAGAACGAGTTGTGAAGCGTTGTCTGGAATTGGGTTTGATTAGTTTTTGGTTTTTGTCACATCCCTATTCTTTTCGATTGTCACCACCTTTGACAATTACAGAAGATGAAATGGT
>CAIUKX010000190.1 GCA_903899795.1 uncultured Flavobacteriales bacterium | reverse complement strand
CTGGTATCGATTTGAGATCCAATAAAGTGGGCAATCGTATTCAAAATGGCACCAAACAAGATGATTCGGGGAATCAATTTCGTTGTAATAGTATTATCCTTGTTACTGAAAATGTTCTTTTTATCAAAGGATTTGATTCTGTTAAGCAGGTATACATTTAAACCTGCAAAGACAAGAATCATCGATATGATAAATAAATTAGAGGTCCAAAAAGGTTTGATTACCCTGATCTTTACGGATGAAATATCACTGAAATGGACACCATCACTAGTAGCTTTTACCTGAAAAGTATAAATATCATCCCCTAAATCAGAATAAACCACCGATGAGGAAGAAGATAAATCCGACCAGTCATCCGACAATCCAACCAAACGATAGGAATACTGTATATCATTCATTTTCGGATTATTCACATGAAAATAGAATTCATATGAATCTGGTTGTTTTGAATGATTGGAATTAACCGAGGTTTTTTTACTCAAGAATGGCTGAGCTGGTTTCGGGAGCGATTGAAGAACACGTGTATTGATCAAGTACATTCCTTCAATTGTTCCAACAAGAATAGCGTTTTTGTTTTGGAATTGAGCACCGATACGGGTTTCATATCCGGAAAATCCTGTTGAACCATTGTAGGTCTTTACTGAAACTACATTTCCTCGGTTGTTCAATTGAAGAATGCTGATTCCTTTGTTTGATCCTATGATCAGATTACCTGATTCATCTGAATTGAGTGTGTGAAAATCGGTTGAAACAAGATTTTTTTGATCCTGTATGACTCTCCGATTGTTGTTTTTCGTAAAACCGACAATTCCGGTTTTTAAAGTAAACCACCTGGTACCATATTTATCGATAGTCGATAATCTGGAGTAATTCCCTAAAGCGGAAGGAAAGTCATTAATATGATTAAATGTATTTGTTTTTAAATTATACAAATGGATACCGTTGTTGGTTCCAAATAGTATAGACCCATTGTCAAATGTTTTTTGAGCTGTATAAAAATCAGTTGGAAAGCCAGAATATAGATTTTGACAGTACGAAATAGTTTTGTCAATTAGATTATAACGCACAATACCTTCTCCATCAATCCCGATCCATAAATTACTTCCGTCTGAAAAGACGAGAATTATTTTTTTATCCTTCGTACCTTCTATTTCAAAATCTGAAATTTTACCATCCTGTGTATTGTATACTTTGACTCCCTTGGTCGTTCCCAAATAGACTTTGTTATCGACTTCACAAGCACTGGATACTCCATAAAAATAAGTTGCGAACGGACCTGAATAATTAGCTGAAATTTGTGTATTACCACCTTCAGTTCCTATAAAAACAGCTCCGGAACTTGATCTGAAGATTAAATTAATCAGGGAGTTTTTGTACACAGGATCCAATTCCAGCTTGGTAAAAGGTTCCATCGAAACTTTGTACAAACCTTTTAGATCAGAACAGAGCCAGATATCACCGTACAAATCAGTTGTAAGGTTTGAACAATTGAATAATTTTTCAGGAGAGTTTGAAGTTAATTTGCTGAAGGAATTATTCGAATAGGAAATAATTGAGCCATTATGGGTAACGAAGAATATTTTTCCACTCAATGGATCGAAGCAACTCGATTGAATATGATCCGTGACCTCTAATGGAGACTGTTTTATCTTTCTGGTTTTGGAGATTATTTTACCTTCTTTTGAACATGCAATTTCATAATTGAAATCTAGGGTTTTAGAGAACAGAACGAGATGTTCAGCAGCATAATATCCATACCTTAATTGAGAAATACTCTCTTTCGACAGATTCAAATAGGTTTGAAGTGGAACAATTGAATTATCTTTTTTGGAAATGAAATAATGATCTGTCTCGGAAAGTAAAATTGCTCCTTCAGGTGTTTCAATAAATTGTGTGATGGTAAGATTCGTCTTACTAGATCTAAGATTTTTTTGATTGATTACACTCCCATTTTTCCAGAGAATAATCGATTTTTCACTGGTAAATATAAAAGCGTTGTTAAATGCATAGATACCTGTATAATGTCCTGTGTTACGGCTACTTTTATATATCAACTCGTAACCGTTGGTACCAAGTTTATAAAATCCTTTTGAGCGAGATGAAAAATAGATGTTGTTCCTACGATCTTTTGCCAGTGAAGTTATATAGTGGCTGTTGTCTTTATTTTTGAAAAATATTTCGGTAAAATGCTGACCATCGTATTTCAATAATCCCGAATGTTGAGTACCAATCCAAATGTAACCGTCCTTAGTTTGAATGGAAGTGGTCAGACTGGAGACATCAAGTCCATCCTTGTGATTGAAGTTTTTAAGGGTGTACACTTGACCGTGTGCAACAAATGTAGTGGCACAAATGAAAAGAAAGTATGTAAGTAGTAGAACTAAACTTTTCAAACGTCTTATGTATTTAGTATATTACGCAATAATACGAATCATTTTTTGAATCTGCAAAGCAATTGTTTTAGCAGTTTCAATAGAATGATTCCCAATTGTAATATGTCCCATTTTACGGAAGGATTTTGTCGTCTCTTTCCCGTATAGATGTACTTTAACGCCTTCGATAGCTATAATATCTTCCAAACCTTCGTAAATAGCTGATCCTTCGTAACCTTCTGTACCCAGTAAGTTGATCATCACTCCGCATTGGATCATTTTGGTTGAACCGAGTGGTAAATCGAGAACGGCTCGCATATGTTGTTCGAACTGTGAAGTAATATTGCATTCAATTGTGTGGTGGCCACTGTTATGTGGGCGTGGAGCAATTTCGTTGACCAATAATTCACCATTTTCCAACAAGAAAAATTCAACGGCCAACAATCCAACCATTCCCAATTTATCAATGATATCAATCGCGATTTGTTGCGCTTTAAGTTCAACAGACTCTTCAACAGATGCGGGTGAAAATAAAAATTCGACTAAGTTGGCTACAGGATTAAATTCACATTCAACAGTAGGATATACGGCAGTTTGACCACTTTCGTTTCTAGCGACAATCACCGAAAGTTCTTTCTTGAAAGGAACCATTTTTTCCAGAACACAAGGTGCATTGAAACAGTTTTGAAGATCAGCTTGATTTCTTAAGGGCTGAACACCTTTCCCATCGTAACCACCTTTTCTTAATTTTTGCATGAATGGAAATTGATCAATATAGGCTTCAATTTCGGTTTCATTTTCTACGAGGTAATAATCGGCAGTTGGAATTCCATTTTGAAAATAAAATTCCTTTTGTAATCCTTTATCTTGAATAATACGAAGCACTCTGGGTTGCGGAAATACTTTTTTTCCTCTTTTTTCCAATTCTTCCAAAGCATCAACATTGACGTTTTCTATTTCAACTGTGATGACATCTTTGTCTGAACCAAATTGAAGAACGGTATCATAATCGTTTAAGCTGCCAACTGTGAAGGAAGAAGCCATAGATTTACAGGGTGCTTCAGGATCAGGATCTAAGGCGTGAACGTGTACATCAAAATTGATTGCATCTTGTATAAACATTCTTCCCAACTGACCTCCGCCGATCATTCCTAGTTGAAAAGATTTACCGTACCACTTATTTTTCATGAAGCAAAGATAATTGGATATTTTGGGCTTGAATGCAGTTTTAACGGAATTTATTGTCCATCTTTTTAAGAAAATTGTATTTTTGCACAATAATTTATCGTTTAAGTGATACAAATCAACGACAAATCTTTTGATGTCTTTATTAGTAGAGAAGATATACAAGGTAAAGTAGAAACTTTAGCAGCACAGATCAATGCGGATTATCGGGATAAAAATGTCTTGTTTATTGCTGTGTTGAATGGATCTTTCATGTTCGCTTCTGATTTAATGAAACGCATCAATCTCGATTGCGAAATCTCTTTTGTAAAAGTAAGTTCATATGTTGGTACTTCTTCAACTGGTCGTATTGACGAACTGATTGGATTGAATGCGGATGTTTCTGACAAGCATGTGATTATCATTGAAGACATTGTTGATACAGGTATTACTATAGATAAAATTATAACATTGATTTCCGAGGAACAACCTCTATCGGTGAAAACGTGTACATTGTTGTACAAACCGGATGCTTTCAAAGGCAAGGTGAAACCACATTATGTAGGTTTTGCAATATCTAACACATTTGTAGTAGGATACGGTTTGGATTATGATGAAAAAGGAAGAAATTTAGACGAAATATTTCAGCTGAAAGAGAACGGAGTGACTCGCGGCGAAATTAATTAAAATATAAGCAATATGTTAAACATCGTTTTATTTGGACCTCCAGGAGCTGGAAAAGGTACTCAATCTGAACGACTGATTGAAAAATTCGGTTTGGTTCACCTGTCAACGGGTGATATGTTCAGAATGCATATTAATGAAAATACCGAATTAGGTCAAAAGGTAAAACAGATAATTGCCGATGGAATATTGGTTGATGATTCAATCACGATCGCTATGTTAGAGTTTGAAATTGATAAGCACCCTGATTCTAAAGGATTTATTTTTGATGGATTTCCGAGAACTGTGGCTCAGGCTGAAGCGCTTGACAAATTCTTGAATGAAAAGAATCTGAATATATCTAAAGTTTTACAGCTTGATGTGGATGAAAATGTAATCAAAGAGCGGATTGCTTTACGACAAAAAGTAAGTGGAAGAGCTGATGACGGTGCTGATAAATTATTGAAACGGATCGATGAGTATTTTAACAAAACAGTACACGTCTTACCTTATTACATAGCACAAGGGAAACTAACTACTATTAGTGGTGTAGGTGAAATTGATGCCATTTCTCAAAAATTATTTTCAGCGATTGAAAATTAAATGAATTTGTTTTTGCAGGGATGTGATAGATACACCCCTGCAAAAACATCCCATAGACCAATCCTGCCTCACCTTCAATTAATTTCGTATCTTTGCGATTCCAATAATTTGTTGTGACTGATAAGTACCCTTTGGTAGTTATCTAAAATATGTGTTTCTATGGCTTCAGATAATTTCGTTGATTATGTAAAAATTCACTGTAAATCAGGTAATGGTGGAGGTGGTTCGGCTCATTTCAGACGAGAAAAATACATCCCTCAAGGTGGTCCCGACGGTGGTGATGGTGGACGGGGCGGTCATATCATCTTGAGAGGGAACACTCAATTGTGGACTTTACTGCATTTAAAGTTCAACAAACATGCGAAAGCAGGTCATGGTGGTCATGGAGGAGCAACTTTAAAAACAGGGAAACAAGGAGAAGATAAATACATTGAAGTTCCGATTGGTACAATCGCCCGTGATTCGGAAACCGGAGAGGAGCTTTTTGAAATAACCAAAGACGGAGAAGAAAGAATTCTTGTTCCCGGAGGTAGAGGTGGTATGGGAAATAATAATTTCAAATCATCTACTTTTCAAACTCCACGTTATGCTCAACCCGGAGAACCAGGTCAGGAAGGATGGAGAGTATTGGAATTAAAAGTACTGGCAGATGTTGGTTTGGTTGGCTTCCCTAATGCAGGGAAAAGTACATTACTATCTGTGCTTTCAACCGCGAAACCTGAAATTGGAGATTATGCTTTCACCACTTTACGTCCGAATTTAGGAATCGTAAAATATAGAGATTATCGCTCATTCATCATGGCAGATATTCCGGGAATCATCGAAGGAGCTCACCTTGGAAAAGGTTTAGGATTGAGGTTTCTTCGTCATATTGAGCGAAATTCTGTTCTTTTATTTATGATTGCTGCAGATAGCCCTGACATTCATGCTGAATATAAAGTGTTATTGAACGAGTTGAAACAATACAATCCCGAATTATTGCACAAAGACCGAATACTGGCAATTTCAAAATCTGACATGTTGGACGATGAATTGAAAGCTGATATTCGAAAAGATTTACCCGAAATTCCTTATGTATTTATTTCTTCTGTAGCTCAGCAGGGGTTGACAGAGTTAAAAGATATTATTTGGGAAAAAATCAACAATGGATAGCTTTCTTGAAAAATTAGATCACAAAATCGTTGTAGCAATTAATTCGCTACATACCCCGTTTTGGGATGAGATAATGTGGTTTTTTTCTTCAAAATCGGTTTGGATTCCACTTTATGTATTACTTGTTTTCTTAGCTTATAAAAAGTTAAATCGACAACAATTCATTTGGTTTGTGATGCTAGCAATTGGATCTGTTGTTCTGGCTGACCTGATTTCGACACTTTGTTTCAAAGAAGTTTTCATGCGTTACCGACCATCTCACCATCTCGAACTGGTTAAAAAGCTTCATTTTTATGAAATAAAACCGGGAGAATATTATCAAGGAGGTCAATATGGTTTCATTTCATCACATGCAGCCAATTTTTTCGCCATAGCAGTTTTTGTTGGATTAACATTAAAAACATACTATCCCAAATTGCTTTATATTTTACTTTTACTAGCAGTCATCGTGAGCTTTAGCCGGATTTATTTGGGTGTTCACTATTTGTCAGATGTTTTGATGGGTGGATTGGTTGGAAGTTTTGTAGCGTATTTAGTGTATCGATTTGTGTATAAACGATTGATTAATTGATTACTGCGGTTATTGGTTTTTGAGGTTTGGCTTAATTAATTTTGTCGATTCACTGAGTTTTTTGATAATATATACGAAGCGTTTGTACATTTAAAAGACTCATTTATTTCTCTAAACGTAATAGACTACTCTTTTTCCTACTCAGCAACAGTGAAAACATAGTTGGTAAATTACGACTTATTGCTAATTATTTAGTCTGAATATTGAGATTATTTTTTTTGAGAATTTAACGGCCCCCGACTCGCATAAATGTTGTGGGTCATAAAAGTCATTTTTCTTGAAACCACACATATTCGTTAGATTATAAAAAGTAATGTTTTTTATGTTGTATTGTTTTATGATTTTATTGATCTGAAAACAATATTCTTGCTCGAATTTCCATATACCATTATCTAAGGACATTTTTTTAAAATCAGATGCTACAGGAGCATTATAAATGATGAATTTATTATTCTTCATTTTTTGTAAATTTAGTAAAGCCTTAATTAATAATTGTTTTTTTATTCCATTGCTTTGTAAGCATTTATACCATGGGTGATTTTTAAATGAATTTTCATCAAATTGATATTTTTTCATATTTTTCGTTTAATTTCCGATTGTTAGATCCAAAATATACAATTTGTTCATTAAATATTGTATTTAGAAATTCTTTGCACTGAATATTATATAATTCTATAGGTGATGTTCTATATAATCTTATTTTATCCATAAGAGATAAGTCATGAAATGCCTCTTGACGAAAGTAGCCTTCTTCAATTGCACCATCATTTAATTGCCAGGAAGAAGCAGATATTATGAATATCTTTTTTTTTGGGTTTCAATTTAATTAGTCTTTTTGAAAGTGAATAAAGATCTAAGCTTGATTCTGCAATATTCAT
>CAIUKX010000189.1 GCA_903899795.1 uncultured Flavobacteriales bacterium | reverse complement strand
GTAATTATTTTATCTGAATTAAATCCTTTTACCTGTTTGGATAAATATTCTCTTCCAATAATATCCGTTATAGTTATTGTAACTTCACCATTCAGTATAGAATTTGCCGAAAGATAAATCACTTTATCAGCAGGGTTTGGATAAATAGTTAAAGTTCCCGAATTGGGCAAATTAATTGTTTCAATTCCTGTAATAAAAATATTCACCGTTGCCGAAGTATTTCCGAAAGAATCAGTTTTAACTAAGAAAATATCGTCTAGCCCATTTGAATTATATCCTGTGGTAACTCCACAAACAATAAATCCTTTGTCATAAGTTTTTTCAATAGAATAGGCAATTTCATGAGCTGTAGATCCATAGGTATTAGCATTGTAAAAAGAAAAGTCAGGATGTACCATTGCAAAATAATCGTCTCCGGGAGAACCGAATCCCACAGAATTAGTTTCCCCAATCATTGCTATTGTCCCATGAGCTCCCGTGGTAATTGATTCTGCTTCTTCATCTCCCCAAGAATAACCAATAGTGTAAACAGTATCACTAATTCCGGCAGTAGAAATTTTTACGATTACAAAATCAGTTCCACCAGTTCCAAAACTCCTAGTTCCACCACCAACCACATATCCACCATAACTCCTTTCCAGAACATCATTTGAAAAATCAGCTTGTGCGCCACCCCATTTATTTGTCCAGGTAGTATCACCATTCAAATCAGTTTTAATTGAATAAAAATCGCCAAGCGTATCGCCCATACTTTTGGTGGTTCCCGTTAAAAGGTAGCCGCCATCACTTGTTTGGATAACAGAATTAGCTATATCTTCATTTGCACCACCAAAAGTTTTTGTCCAAATTGTATCTCCACCTGAATTTGTTTTAATAAGAAAATAATCCTGATTACCTTTACCATAACTGTAGGTTGAACCGCAAATAATATATCCACCATCAGTAGTTTGTTCCACACAATTTCCAAAATCCCAATCACTTCCACCATATGTTCTTGACCATTGCGTTTGAAGCATTGAATCGGTCTTCACTAAATAAACATCGTATCCACCAGCACCAAAACTATTAGTATACCCAACAATAATATATCCGTGGTCAGTTGTTTGTCTTACACATTTTCCAATATCTACATTGATTCCGCCATAAGTTGCCTGCATTGTTGGAGTGCCAAACTTGTCGGTTTTTATTAAATACATATCTGTATTCCCATTCCCAAAACTAGTGGTACTGCCGCCGATAATATAACCTGTATCCAATGTTTGTTTCGCTGAAAATCCATCATCATAGCCACTATTTCCAATGGCTTTTTGAAACCTAATAGTATTCTGACCAAATATAGTATTAGAAATTATTATTAATATAGAAAAGAGAACTATTTTCTTTATTTTATGCATACGTTTTAACTTAAAAAGCAATGTTTTGAGCGATAAAAATACCAAATATATTTTACTCATGGTGAAAAGAAAAAGTATTTTATTACTTTTACACTCCGAAAAAATTAATAATTAAGAAGTCTTGAAAAGTAATACTGAAATAAAAATGAGATTTTTTAAAACTTATTTGCTCACATTTTTCGTGGTCTTGAGTTCATTTTCCTATGCACAACGTGGGAAAGATGGTAATGTAATAATTGCTACCGCGAATAAAACAGTAAACGAATACACAACATTAACGGCAGATGCAACTGCCGGAGCTACTACAATTACTGTGGCTGCAAGCGGTTTGAATACTAATGCTCGATTTGCCGCAGCTCTTGCACCCGGAGACTTAATAATGATAATCCAAATGCAAGGCGTATCTCTTGCTGGTACTGCTGTAGCCTCTGGAGGAAATACTTTAGGTTGGGTTGCTGTAGGTGATACAATCGGGAGAATTACCTCTTACAACAATTGCGGAAACTACGAATATTGTCAAGTGTCTTCTGTCCCAAATCCTACGTCTATAACAATTGATTGTGGACTTCAATACAATTATACTGCAGCAGGAAGAGTACAGATAGTTAGAGTCCCACGTTATAATTCATTAACAATTAATAGCCCGGGGTCAATAAATTGTACTGCTTGGAGCGGTACTTTTATTGGTGGAATTGTAGCAATAGAGGTAAAAGGTAATACTATAATAAATGCTGGAGCAAGTATTACGGCCACAGGCCTTGGTTTTAGAGGCGGTGCATTATCAGGAACCAATTCTGCTTATGGTGGTGGTCAGTATAGTGCATCTAGTATTAATGAAGGTGCTCAAAAAGGGGAAGGAATAGGTGGTTATCTTACAGATTATAATTACATAGGCGGTGGACAGGCTAGAGGGGCTGCCGCAAACGCTGGAGGTGGTGGAGACTCTCATAACGCTGCAGGTGGCGGAGGGAGTAAT
>CAIUKX010000188.1 GCA_903899795.1 uncultured Flavobacteriales bacterium | reverse complement strand
AATTTTTGACCTAATTGCAGAGGAAAACAATCGTCAATTACATGGTATTGAATTAATTGCTTCTGAAAACTTTGTGAGTAATGAAGTGATGGAAGCTATGGGAAGTGTGTTGACGAATAAATACGCGGAAGGCTTACCAGGAAAAAGATATTATGGTGGTTGTGAAGTTGTTGATAAAGTAGAGCAATTGGCAATCGATCGTTTGTGTAAACTTTTCGGAGCTACTTGGGCTAATGTTCAGCCTCATTCAGGTGCTCAGGCAAATGCAGCTGTGTTTCTTGCTTGTTTAAATCCAGGTGACAAAATTTTGGGATTTGATCTTTCTCATGGTGGTCACCTTACACACGGATCTCCAGTGAATTTCTCAGGAAAATTATATGAGCCTCATTTTTACGGTGTAAATAAAGAAACTGGATTGGTTGATTACGATCAAATGGAAAAAGTAGCACGTGAAGTAAAACCTAAAATGATCATTTGCGGAGCGTCAGCTTATAGCCGTGATTGGGATTACGCTCGTATTCGTAAAGTAGCTGATGAAGTAGGCGCTGTGATTTTAGCAGATATTTCTCACCCTGCAGGGTTAATCGCTGCCGGACTATTATCTGATCCATTGGATCATTGTCATATCGTTACTACAACTACTCATAAAACATTGAGAGGACCTAGAGGTGGTGTAATCATGATGCGACATAATTTTGATAATCCTTGGGGAATCAAATGGAACAATGGAAACTTACGTTCTATGGCTGCTCTTTTGGATGCTGCTGTTTTCCCTGGGATACAAGGTGGACCGTTAGAGCATGTAATTGCTGGTAAAGCGGTTGCTTTTGGAGAAGCTTTGACAGACAACTACAAAAATTACATGAAACAAGTAAAATTGAATGCTTCAGTTATGGCTGAGGAGTTCATTAAACGTGGCTATAAAGTTATTTCTGGAGGAACAGACAATCATTCCATGCTAATCGACTTGCGTTCAAAAAATGTAACAGGTAAAGAAGCTGAAAACAGGTTGGTTTTGGCTGATATTACAGTTAATAAAAATATGGTTCCTTTTGATACTGAATCTCCGTTTGTAACCTCTGGAATACGTGTTGGTACTTCTGCTATCACTACTCGCGGAGTTAAAGAAAATGAAATTCCAGTTATCGTTGAGATGATTGATAAAGTATTGACAGATATCAATAACGACGACACGATTGCTACTGTAAGAAAAGCAGTTAACGAACTGATGAGTAACAGACCGTTGTTTCAATGGTAAATTGACA
Organism: uncultured Flavobacteriales bacterium; assembly: GCA_903899795.1. Classification (GTDB taxonomy): domain Bacteria; phylum Bacteroidota; class Bacteroidia; order Flavobacteriales_D; family Crocinitomicaceae; genus CAIUKX01. The sequence continues at coordinate 1,497 of CAIUKX010000188.1, read as the reverse complement.
AATAATTTAATGATACCGGAATCTCCTTTCAAATAAATTGAAAGGAGATTTTTTTATTATACAGGTATTTTCAAATTCATTGGATCGTTAAATATTTTAGTAATTTAGGCTTTCTTTTCTAAGACTAATTTCAAATCCTATCGTGAAAGGTGTTTATTTCATAGTATTTATTCTTTGTACTATCATTCACTCGAATGCTTTGCCGGCTAGTTCCTTTACAGAAATGGATGCGAAGATTGATATTGAAGAAAATATTCACAAACTTGAAAAATACCGTAATGAAGAATTACAACTCTATCATTCCACTAAAAACAATTATTACTTATTCAATGTAAAATACATCGAGGCCGCTACAGCCGGTAGAAAAAATAACAGTAACGAACGTATCCGACTTCTGAACTGGATTTGTGAAAACGGAAAAAATGATACATCTTTCCAAGTTGCGTGGGCCAATTATCATTTAGCTGCTATGCTAACCTATGTCAATTCACCCAAATTAAGTCAGATTTATTCTTTTAAGGTATTACAAACAGCCAAAAAAGGGGGATTTCCTCAACTCCTTCCCTTTGCCTACGGTTCAATTGCAGCGAATTATTACAAAGAATCAAAATTTAAGCAGGCACTCGTTTTTTACAGAAAAGTATTGGCATTACGAAAAGAATCTGGTCTTCAATACGCATCTATGCTGAATAATATTGCTCTTTGTTATTTGAATTTAGAGAATTATCCTCAAGCCTACTTATACTTCAAAAGATCGTTAGAGATCATGAAAAAAGTAAAGAATAAAGATACCTACCATTTTGATTTCTTCATCATTGTTCAAGGAAATTTGGGTACTGCATATGATCGATTGGGTAAATACAAGCAAGCGATCGATTTGCTTCAAAAAGAACTGGATTACTATTTTCAAAAGGAAGAACGATATATTTCAGCTGTCGCCCCACTAATTGAACTCCTGAATCTTTACGATAGGGAACACGATCAGTCAAATATTGATCAAATACTCCATAAAATTACTCTTGTAGATTCAAGGATTACCGATGGAAAAAGTTATCCGCTGTTGACCGAAGCATTATTTAATTATTACACCAAAAAAGGTAATCAATCCAAAGCCTTTGTTGTTTCTAAGAGATTGTTTGAAAAACAAAAAGCATATTCCTTGTATGTTATCCGAGAATCCGAAAAATTGAATGAAATATTGTATAGCGATAAATTGCGATACTTGCGCGAGGAATCAAAATCTCAACATGAATTATTACATTTAGCTCTCAAGGAAAAACGGAATTCTCAAATATTAGCTATTTCGGTCATTACCGTTCTTGTTTTAGCCAGTTTTTTTGGAATATATTACTTCCAATCCAAAAAGAAAAATGAAAAGAAAGATTCATTTATACAAGAACAAAGTAAACAGCTTGAGATTAATAAAAATATCATTTTGCAAAATGAAATTCGCCTGCAAGAAGAAAAAATAACCAACCTAGTACTTAATTTAAATTT
>CAIUKX010000187.1 GCA_903899795.1 uncultured Flavobacteriales bacterium | reverse complement strand
TCTCAAAATATTTGTTTGATATTGGTCTCAATAATCAAAATACGAACACAATGACCAATGGTAATCAAACCACCAATAATTTTTCCTTTCTGTATTATTCAGGGATCAACGACTGGACCGGAAAATCAGATTTCACCTTTTTGCCCAATCCCAATCATACCATCAAATTTGGATTCGGTGATATTTACCATACATTTAAACCGGGAGTAAATACCTTCTCAGTAACCAATGGATCACAAACCAACAATGTAACCAACGGTTCCGCCTTTCAATATGCACACGAAGCATTCGCCTACATAGAAGACGAACAAAAAATGACCAAAAATCTAAAAGTCAACTACGGATTGCACCAGAGCACTTTCTTTATCGGAGAAAAAATATACAATCAGCTGCAGCCCAGAGTTTCCGCCAATTACTTACTTACAGAAAACTCAAGTATCAAATTTGGATACGCTCGAACTGCCCAGTTTCTTCACCTACTCTCCAACACAGGGATAGGTTTGCCAACCGATTTATGGGTACCTGCAACAGCTATTATCCCACCCGTTACTGCCAATCAAATCAGTTTGGGATACAACCGTGAAATCAAGAAAAACTACAACTTAGTTGTGGAAGGATATTACAAGAAAATGAACCACCTCATCCAATACAAAGAAGGTGCAAGTTTCTTCAGCCAAAATACAGATTGGCAAACCAAAGTAGAAATAGGTCAGGGTTGGTCATATGGCTGTGAAATTTTACTGGAAAAAAAGGTCGGAAAATTAACCGGCTGGATTGGCTATACATTGAGTAAAACAAATCGTCAGTTTGCCAACATCAATTTTGGAAATCCATTTCCATACAAATACGACAGAAGACACGATTTGAGTTTAGTTCTGACTTACGAACTTAACCCAACCTGGGATTTCGGATTTGTATTTGTTTACGGTACAGGAAATGCCGTGACACTTCCTACCCAAACCTACAACTTGGCAGCAAATCCCATCACTTCCGATTTAACCAATTCACAGGTCAATTATTCCAGTTCAATCAACAATTATCGGATGCCTGCATATCACAGAATGGATATAAGCGCGAACAGAACCAGAACCAAAAAATGGGGAGAAACGGTTTTATCATTCTCGGTTTACAACCTTTACAACCGGAAAAATCCTTACTTCTTGTATACCGAAGTCAAAGGTTCAAAAGTTGTGCTAATGCAGATCAGCTTATTCCCTATCATACCTTCGATCAGCTGGAAATTCAAATTCAACTTCGAGAAAATCAAAGAAAATAAAATTAAAAAACAACAAGATGAAAAATAAGATTCTCTTTGTCATAAGTTCGATTTTAGTGCTCTTGTCTTGTACGAAAGAAATCAAGTACAACGGCGGCGTTGAAAGCAGTTTCATGGTGGTAAATTGTGTAACTGAAAGCGATTCGTCAATTCAGGTTTCTCTTTCCCGAAGTGTTCAGGCAATCGGAGAAATCAGTACTGGATCCAACGACATTACAACTCTGGCAACTTTGACTTTAACGGACAATACGACTGGAGCTACTTATACAGCCAATGCAGTGAACAGCTCTAATTTGTACGATTTTGGAACAACAGCCAAAGTCGGGCATTCGTACTCCCTATCTGTTTATCATCCGGATTATGGTACATCCACTGCCTCCACATCCATTCCACAACCGGAACCAATTATCGCATGGGATACAACAAGTACAGAATCGGGAGGAAATGGTTTCAACAAAGGGAAAAGAAAAACGGTCGATCTCAGCTGGAATGATCCGGATGGAGAAAATTTCTACATTGTAAAAGTCGTTTCGATTGACACAATTTTAAACACCGAAACGGTTAAATCCATTCGTACTTCGGATGGATCCGAATTAAGCGGTGACAAAGGAAATGAAGCGCTTTTCTTCAATGACAACCTCTTTAACAACGGAACCAAACAACTGTCCATCTCTTTCCGCGAGGACTATATGTACGATCAGATGTCAGGACTTCAAGTTAGTGAAACCTATTACCGAATTGAGCTTTATAACACTTCGAAAGAAGCTTTTAATTACCTGTTATCCGTTACAAAATCAATCAGTAGCAACAACAATCCATTTTCAGAACCGGTAAAAGTATATACCAATGTCACAAACGGATTGGGTATTTTCGGTGGATTAAACCGATCGTTTGTTGTGATCAAGTAGCTTTAAATTAAGCTTTCCAAATCAAGTAAAAAGTTCCCATTTCTGTTTTTCAAATTCATCTTTTTTATTAAATTAAAACTAAAGATGTAGAAAAAGAACACAATGGAATTAGAACTTATCCACCAAAAAATTCATACGATCAGAGGGTTAAGAGTCATGCTTGACTTTGATTTGGCAATACTTTACACCACTGAAAACAGAGTTTTAAAACAAGCCGTTAAACGAAATATCGAACGATTTCCTGACGATTTCATATTTCAACTTTCGAAAACAGAATGGGAAGAACTTATCACAAATTGTGATAACCTACCCAAAAGCGCAAAATTTAGTCCCGTTACTCCACTAGCTTTTACAGAACAAGGTGTCGCAATGCTTTCTAGTGTTTTAAAAAATAAAACTGCTATCCAAATCAATATTGTTATCATGCGAGCATTTGTATTTGTTCGGCAATACGCATTATCCAATAAAGATTTGTATGAAAAACTAGCTGCCTTGGAACAAAAATATGATCAACAGTTTGATGATATTCATGAAGCAATTAATTACCTGCTCAAAAAAGATAATCTAGATAAACAGCAAAAAAACAGACCGGAAATCGGGTATAAAAAATAAAGCAATGGAATTAGAACTTATCCACCAAAAAAATCATACGATCAGAGAGTTAAGAGTCATGCTCGACTTTGATTTGGCAGAATTATATGGCACAGAAACAAAATATCTAAAACGTTCGGTACGAGCTAATATCAAACGATTCCCTTCCGATTTTATGTTTGAACTCTCAAAATCAGAATGGGAATCTTTAAGGTGCAAAAATTGCACCTTAAAGATTGGAAGAGGTCAACATTCAAAATACCTTCCTTTTGCTTTTACAGAACAAGGTGTTGCTATGTTGTCAAGTGTACTGCACAGTGAAAGGGCAATTGATGTGAATATCGAAATAATGAGAGCCTTCGTTATCGTTAAGGAATTGATTTTTTCCAATAAAGAATTAACACAAAAACTTCAAGAAATAGAAACTCAATTCAATAAACAGTTTGATGATATCTATGAAGCCATCAACTATTTGCTTAAAAAAGATAATCAAGAAAAACAGCAAAAAAACAGACCAGAAATCGGGTATAAAAACAAAAAATAAATCTTCGAATTAGGATTTTTTCTATATTTAAGAAAATAAGGCATTTACCATGAAGAAATTAACTACTTCCAGTATCATATTGTTTTCGTTTCTGTATACCGAATTTTGCTTTTCGCAATCATTTGTTGGGCAGTCCATACAGGAAGTTGGAAAACAGTTTACCTCCTATTATGAATATAAAAACCCGAAATCGGATTTACACCGTGTTGTTTTCTACAAATCAGATACGTTGGAATCATCCGTTCTTATTTATGCCTACTGTGACATAAAAGGCATCATAAAAATCGAATTGCCGTCAACCTATGTGTTTGTGGAAGAAATGTATTATCAAATCGATACAACGATAGAGGAATCCTACTCCGATTTTGTAAATGGATATGCTATTTTCAGAGAACTTGGAAGTAATAAGCAAGGATTGATCGATATCAGTGGAAATGTTGTGATTCAACCGCAATATACCGTTCTGGGTTATTTCAGTGAAGGATTGGCTTTTTTTGCCAATTTGGAACCTTGTGTCAGTGATGAAACGAGACCTAATAGAATGGGATATATTGATATAACGAACAAACATATTATCGAATTGCCCAAAGAATTGTCCGAATTATATGCCTGTTGTTATTTCTACGGAGAACCTTTCAAAAATGGCAAAGCGATTATGTCAACCCGAGAATTTGGTTTCGACTGCAACAGCAGTGCAACAATCATCATCGACAAGACCGGAAAAATTCTAAAATCCGAAGGAGAGTTACTAGATGTGAATTACAAGCCTGTAAAACTGAATTAATCTCGAAAACAATGATTTCATTGACTCATCTGTTTTGATGATGGATTAACGGGAACATGGATATCGTGGAGTTTTCAATACCTTTGGATTAGATCTAAAAAACCATTATATATGAAAACAATCACTACTTTATCTACCGCAATCTTTTGCATGTCATTGAATGCTCAAACCAATACTGCAATTTTGGATGTAAACAATTCAAGTGCATTTATTTCCAATTCCGGAACTGTTTTTTCCAACACGACTAATTCAACTTTGGGATATGAAATCCCTAAAGGAAGCGGGATCTCTGCTATCAACGGAGTCCAATTTTGGTTTGCAGGAAAAGAGAATAATACGGTCCATACCACATTTGGTGGTTCATCAGCGCTTACTGATGTTTTCCACGGACCATATTCTACAACTGGCAATTATACCGATCCTTCCTATCAAACAATTTGGGGTGAATCGGTTTGGCACATTTGTCAATCGGAAATTGATCAATTTGTGTTATGGTACGATTGCGCAAATGGAGACACATCAATCATCTCAGCCGCAGATTGCGCAAATATAATGACCCCTTCTAGCGAATTATTAACTAGAATTATTAACTGGCCTGCAACCAATGCTATGGAACCTACAACCTATTTTTTAGCTCCATTCTTTGATCGAAATTTAGATGGTATGTATAACCCTTTACAAGATGGGGATTATCCAATCATCAAAGGATGTTGCGCTGTTTACATGATTCAAAACGATAGTGCTGGCACACATACATATACGAGAACTACTCCAATAGGGATCGAAATGCATTATATGTTCTATCAATACAGCACATTCGACTATTTAAATGATGCTACTTTTGTTGATGTAATGGCAATCAACAGAGGAACGACAAATTATCCTGAATTTACGCATGGAATTAGTGTCGATGCCGATTTAGGAAATCCGTTGGATGATTTCTTTGGATGTGATTCAACCGAGAATTTAATGTATTTCTACAATGGTGACAATAACGATGAATTAAATGGGCAAACGAATGGATATTACGGCTTTAATCCACCAGCAATCGGAATTGTTAGTCTCGAAAATCCTATTTCTTCGTGCACACCTTCTTCACCGGCAACAACAGCTTCTGAACGATGGAATCTTATGAATGGGAAAAAAGCAAACGGTACTGCCTGGACAAAACCAGCTGGGAATCCAACACCGTTTGTTTATTCTGGTAATCCAATTAATTCAAGCGATTGGAGTGAAGTAACAGCTTCAAATGTTCCAGGTGACAGAAGAGCAATTATGACAACAACTGACGGAGCATTCAATAGTGGAGATACCATTTTGGAATCGTACGCATTTATCTATTCACGTACAGGCAATAATTTGAATAATGTACAAGATATTCTTTCCATTGCTGATTATGCACAAACATTCTATACTACTCAATCACAGGTTCAATGCGGTTCAGACAATACATGGGGAATAAAAGAAATTAAGCAAAATAAAAATGGAATGGATCTTTATCCCAATCCTTCAACCGGTAAATTTACAATCAGTAATACCATGAGTACCCAAATGACAATTGAAATCATGGATTTAACAGGAAAAACAGTTTTTACTACAAAAACCATGAATTCCACCTCAACAACAATCGATATAAGCGATAAACCGAAAGGTGTCTATTTTGTGAAAGTAATTACTAGCTCAGGGGAAAGTGTAAAGAAAATTATTCTGCAATAAATTCTATAAATTCGTATAATGAGCTACCATTTTGTTCACTAAACCTTGCTCATCGAAAAACATGACTTCGATACACATTTTATTCATCACAGCTTTGTAATACAAGGCTATTGAATTCACACTTTCAGCAACATCGACCAACTCAAAATGAAGGTCAGGAATTTTCACGAGTGCTTTTTTCCAGTATTCAGCAACAGCTTCTTTGCCTTTGAGTGATCCACTATCAATTCCTGCTGCCAATTTGATCATTGGTGTAGTGATTTCAATATCGTCGGAATAATGTTTTAGAATCCGATCCATGTCATGTGAGTTCCACGATTCGATCCATTCTTTTGCAAAATGTTGTGTATCCATGCGTCACTATTTTTTGATTTGTATACGAATGTAAATCATTTTTATTTATTGTGTTCCAAATTTATTGACCTGAGTAAAATTATTCTAAATAAGTGTCTTTCCTTTTTCATAATTATTACTAAATTCAATAGAGATTTAACTCAAAAACACCTGAATCATCTATGGAATTACAAGTATTACAAAAGAAAATTTATGAAATAAGAGGTCAAAGAGTCATGCTGGACTTTGATCTTGCTGAATTGTATGAGGTTGAAAATAAAGTGTTAAAGCAATCCATCAAAAGAAATATGAGTCGTTTTCCTCAGGACTTTATGTTTGAATTAACTATCAATGAATATAATTCTTTAAGGTCACAAATTGCCTTAATTTCGTATGACTCATTAAAAGCACAAAAAAACAGGCTATCCAAATTATCGGATAGCCTGTTTTTTATGCCTTGTAAATTCTAAGAGGAGAATTATCTAAATATAAACGAAACTTTCGTGTAGGGGGTGTTGCTCCAGTCCGAATGGAAAGGAGAACTCCAGAGATGTCCATTATGCAATTTTTTCGTAATCAATTTTTTTGTTATAAAAAGTCCACTTACCATCAATGCAAATGGCAACGGTATTAATAAAAACTTTTTGAAATCTTCGAACTCTAGCCTTAAGCTGAAGTTCATCAATGTGTTCATTGAATAACTCAGCAACAGCTCTAAATACATTATTAGCCAGAGCGCTGAGAATCATAAAAACAGTATTCTCATTCATCCACATGAATGGTGGCCAGTTCCAACCGAAGTCGTTTTTCATGAATGAAAATTGACGCTCGCTTTCTCCTCTTTGGTTGTAGAATTTAATAAGTTCATCAGCAGGTGTTTCGAAGTCATTTATGGCAATCATCTTATATTTAAATCCCTTGACTTCTTGCCAAAAGGACTCATCATATCTTTTATTGCCTGACTTTAATTTCCCCTGCTTCTTGAGCTGAGCCATTTTCTCCCTATAAAGTATTCTTTGCTCCAATTCTTCTTTATTAAGCTTTGACTGAATTTTTTTCTCTGTAGGCACCTTAAGAGCAATTATTCTATATTCTTTTTTCTCGAAGGTCATTTTATATTCAATCTCTCCAATTTTACATTCATTAAATGCATTTGCAGTCTCAATTGTAACATCTTTCCAGTCTATTTTATCAAACGCCTCAAACATTTTCTTAAAGGTGTAATTTACAGGTGAGGCGGTAACAAATTTTGTCCCTCGCTCAGTTAACATACCTAATAGCCTTCTATCATATCCAGCTCCATCTGTGCGAACACTAGAAACCTTTATACCAGCTTCATCAAGAAGGTTGAGACATAGTTCAATACATTCTTTAACTCGAAAGCTTGCTGCTGAATTTCCATTTCTCATGCTTACAAAGACAGGAAGTTCTCCAATAAGACAAATCATTGGGTAAAACCCTGGTTTATCTTTTGAGGCGGAACTCTTGGCTCCTGTGCATCTGGTTTGAATGAATGTACAATCCACATCAAGTATATATTCTTGTCCTTCCTTAAGAGCTCCCATCAGTTTTGTGGACTGAATGAGAAGTCTGTTTAAGCGGACATTATCATCAATTTCATTGACATTTATTTTGCCATTTGTTTCTTTTTCAACTTTTTCTATTGGGGAAACAATTTGCTTCATGAGTCTTCCCATTGTATCATGACTTGGTATCTTTAATCCAGGAATAACCTCAAGATCATCCCTAAGTCCTGTTACATTATCAATTCTAGTTGCTCCGCATAGTGAGGCTAAAAAAATTAGATAAAATACCCGATGACAACCTTATTAAAAATATGTTTCCTAGTCTTATTGTAAGAGATTGGGTAAACATATGGTTTGTTAATCCTTTTAAATTAAGTGAAGGCATACAAACATTTGATGAACTTGTTAAAGAAAATCCTGACTTAATCCAAGAGTTTGAAAAGATCCAACAAAAAACAAAGAATCATCCAGATCTTATTGGACAATATCAACAACTTGAACCTGATATTTTAGATGAAGATTTGACGGAGCTTGTTATAAATTCAATCACTAAAAAATTAAAATCCAAAAATATTGATAAGGATATTTGTGAAAAATATACTAAAGGAGTTTATTAATTGGCAAAATAATAATAAAAGTAGTCTTGACTTCAAATTTTACGCTACAAGACGAAAATCAAAAATATGAGCGTTCAGAGCTTAACGATTTAGTAAATAAAAACCGTCACCATTTTGGTGACGGTCCAGAATTTTATTCAAAATTGAGCTTTAAGTGAGACTTGCGAAATTATGGCAAATTGTGACCTTAAAGAAAGGTCGTGGCCAGCATAGTAAATATCTTCCTTATGCATTCACTGAACCAGGAATAGCAATGCTTTCGAGTATATTAAATAGTAAAACAGCTATTCAGGTTAATATTGAAATAATCAGAGCTTTTGTTTTACTTAGGCAACTTTCCATTTCAAACAAAGAAATATTTGATAAGATCTCCGAATTGGAAAACAGATACAATCAACACTTTGACGATATATTTGAAGCTATAAATTACCTCCTGAAAAAAGATACACAGGTTAAAAAACAAGAAGAACGAAAACGAATAGGATTTTAGTTTTTTACTACTCAGTCATTGACTGCTGAGAGTAATCAACTAAATATTGCCTCAACAATTTTGGCATACCCTAAAAACAAAAAAGGTGAACACTAAAAAGCATCCACCATTCAATATCAATTATCAAAATGATTACTCCGAAGTAAGCATACTTTTGAAATATTCTCTGTTCATACGTGCAATGTTATCCAAAGAAATTTCTTTTGGACATTCAACCGCGCATGCTCCTGTATTGGTACAATTTCCGAAACCTTCTTCGTCCATTTGTCTTACCATATTCAATACACGTTCTTTCGCTTCAACCTTCCCTTGTGGCAACAATGCCAGCTGAGATACTTTAGCTGAAACGAATAACATAGCAGATGCATTTACACACGAAGCAACACATGCTCCACAACCAATACATGCCGCAGCCTCAAATGCTTTATCAGCATCCGGTTTCGGAATTGGAATTGCGTTTGCATCCATTGTTCTTCCGGATGTGTTTACTGAAACAAATCCTCCCGCTTGCTGGATACGGTCGAAAGAACTTCTATCTACCACCAAATCCTTGATCACAGGGAATGCTTTCGCTCTCCATGGTTCAACAAAGATCGTCTCACCATCTTTGAATTTACGCATGTGCAATTGACAAGTTGTAACCGCTCTATCCGGACCATGAGCCTCACCGTTGATGAATAGAGAACACATACCGCAAATTCCCTCACGACAATCGTGATCGAAAGCAATTGGTTCTTGACGATCGTTGATCAACTGTTCGTTCAATTGGTCTAACATCTCTAGGAAAGAACTATCTGTAGAAACATTATCCAATTTGTATGTTTCCATGCTACCTTTCGCATTCGCGTTCTTTTGACGCCAAATTTTAAGGTTTATGTTTATTGTTTGTTTCGATGCCATTCTTTTAGTTTTTAGTGATTAGGCAATAGGCATTAGGGATGCCCATTACCTTTTCATTTTTAATTAAAATTAGTCGTTTCAATTTTTTTGATAAAAGAGTTGATCATTTTTCCTTCTTCCTGAATAATATCCAAAATATGGATTGATAACTCTTTGTCTTTAATATAGTTTAATTTTTCAGCAATAATTAATTGTGTTTCTAATTCGTAGAGAGAGCCCCTTGAAATTTTTATAAATTGAGAATAGCTTTTCGTCGAATTTCGACCATATCCCTCAGCAATATTACTTGGAATAGAAATGGAAGAACGTTTAATCTGATTGGTTAATGCATACATCTCTTCTTTCGGGAATTCACTAACCAATTGGTAAACCAAACCTGTTAATTCAATTCCTTTTTGCCAAATCAAAAGGTCCTTATATGTTTTTATCTCCGTCAACTATTCTATTTCTAGTTACTCTTTCATTTAAAAAAACGTGCATCAAACTAGTGCCTAATGCCCAACAACTAATGCCTCAAAAGATCACTTATAATTTCTCGCTGCTATCTTAATGAATTCATAATTCAATTGCTCTTTGTGAAGAACTTCCTGGTTGATGTCATCACCTTTGTATTCCCAAGCACCAACGAATTTGAAATTTTCATCATCACGCAATGTTTCTCCTTCTGAATCCTGGTACTCTTCACGGAAGTGACCTCCACAAGATTCTTTACGCTGCAAAGCATCAATCGCCATTAATTGACCCAATTCCATAAAATCGGCTACACGAAGTGCTTTTTCCAATTCGATGTTCATTTCGTCAGCAGAGCCCGGTACAAAAACATCTTTGTGGAATTCAGCTCTCAATTCATCAATTTCTTTGATAGCTTCAGTTAATCCTTGCTCGTTTCTTCCCATTCCTACTTTGTTCCACATGATCAATCCCAATTTTTTGTGGAAATAATCAACTGAACGTGAACCCTTATTGTTAAGGAATGTATCGATTTGCGTTTTAACACGTTGTTCGGCAGCATCAAATTCAGCACTATTCGTTGGAATAGTTCCTGTTCTGATTTCATTTGCCAGATAATCAGAAACAGTATATGGAAGAACGAAATATCCATCCGCTAATCCTTGCATCAAGGCAGAAGCACCTAGTCTATTTGCTCCGTGATCTGAAAAGTTTGCTTCTCCAGCCACAAAACAACCCGGAATTGTTGATTGTAAGTTGTAATCTACCCAAACACCACCCATCGTGTAGTGAACCGCTGGATAAATCTTCATCGGTACTTCATACGGATTCTCATCTGTAATTTTTTCATACATCTGGAACAAGTTACCGTACTTGCTTTCTACCCATTCTTTACCGTACTTAATGATTTCCTCATCCGTCGGATTATGGTTTCCATGTCCATACGCTGCTTGTTTACCTTTGTTTTTGATCTCAGTTGAGAAATCCAGATAAACTCCTTCGTTGGTATCGTTTGCTTCGATTCCGAAACCAGCATCACATCTTTCTTTCGCTGCTCTTGAAGCAACGTCACGTGGTACTAAGTTACCAAATGCAGGATATCTTCTTTCCAAGTAATAATCTCTATCTTCTTCTGCAATTTGAGTCGGTTTCATTTTACCGGCTCTGATTGCTTCTGCATCTTCTTTTTTCTTTGGCACCCAAATACGTCCTGAATTACGAAGAGACTCTGACATCAATGTCAATTTGGATTGATTTGTTCCATGAACCGGAATACATGTCGGGTGAATCTGAACGTAACAAGGATTTGCGAAGTATGCACCTTGCTTGTGAATTTTCCAAGCTGCTGTTACGTTACTTCCCATTGCATTGGTCGAAAGGAAATATACATTTCCGTAACCACCTGTTGCAACGATAACTGCGTGAGCTGAATGTCTTTCCAATTCTCCTGTCACCAAGTTACGGGCAATAATTCCTCTTGCTTTTCCATCCACTTTCACGATGTCAAGCATCTCGTGACGGTTGTACATTTTTACACGTCCCAAACCGATTTGACGGGAAATAGCTGAATAAGCTCCTAACAATAATTGTTGTCCTGTTTGTCCAGCCGCATAAAATGTACGTTGCACCTGTGTACCACCAAATGAACGGTTATCCAGTAAACCTCCGTACTCACGAGCAAAAGGAACACCTTGTGCAACACATTGGTCGATAATGTTTCCTGAAACTTCAGCTAAACGGTGAACATTTGCTTCACGAGCTCTGTAATCACCGCCTTTGATCGTATCGTAGAATAATCTGAAAATACTATCTCCGTCGTTTTGGTAATTTTTAGCTGCATTGATTCCTCCTTGTGCTGCAATCGAATGAGCACGTCTTGGAGAATCCTGAAAACAAAATGCTTTTACATTGTATCCCATTTCCCCTAAAGATGCTGCAGCAGCTGAACCGGCAAGTCCTGTTCCTACAACAATCACATCAATTTTCGGGCGGTTATTCGGGGCAACCAATTTCAAATGGTCTTTGTAATCGGTCCATTTCTGAGAAATATGACCTTCGGGTATTTTTGAATCTAATATTGACATATCTTACTATTTTAATGCGTTTTTACTAATTTGCATACATTATGATAATAGGAATTATCGCAAACAACAATGGAACAGCGATAGCGAAAAATTTCCCAAATCCCGTAATAAAAGGTGTATACCTTGGATGACGCAGACCAAGCGATTGAAACGCTGAAGAAAATCCATGCAGTAAATGGAAAGACAAAACAAACATAGAAAGTGTATACAAAATCACTGCTATCAGAGCATATTGATTTCCTTCAACTCCGTTTGTTTCTTTTCCTGTAAAAAAGGCCATTACAACTGAATGTAAGTCTTTATATCCTCGACCTACCTTGATTGAAGGTTCTTTAATGTATAAATCAAATTCATCTTTTACCACAATTTCATCTACTACTGGAAGTGGGTTTGGTGCAAGATCATGTGTAAAATAGAATTTTTTCTCCTCTTTACCCATTTCACCATTCATAGATACTCCATAGGTATGCAAAGGAATCGACCCAAAATGCATTTTCGCCCAGAAGTTCACCATGTGTGTAGCGATGAAAATGAAAATGATACTTCCCAAAACTGCCATTTGACGAGCAAATGAAGAGGAATTCGCATTCGCATTGTTTTTAGCATACTGCACCGGACGAGCCTTCTTGTTTTGAACCGCCAACATAATTCCGTCTATCGCATGAAAAAGGATAGATATGTAAGTCACGTAGGACATTACTTTAATTAGAATGTTTTGCTGCATGAAATATGCATACTCGTTGAACGCTCTCCTTCCTTCTTCTCCCGTTTTCAGGATCAGTTGCAAGTTTCCGATGAGGTGACCCACCAAGAAGAGGCATAAAAATAACCCTGTAAAAGCCATCCAATATTTCTTGGCCAATGAGGATTTTAAAAGAACCGACTTACTCATAGATAGTATAATTTTATAAAATATAGGGCAAATTTAACAGTTACATGAGACAAAAAACGTTTTTGCGCTTATTTAGACTGAATTTAAGT
>CAIUKX010000186.1 GCA_903899795.1 uncultured Flavobacteriales bacterium | reverse complement strand
TTCTGTGTGTTGATATTCGTTCCTCCATAAACACCTCCAACCCGAATTGACATATAGGTCGTCAGCTTTTGAACTTCTTCAACTACTTGTTCTACCAATTCTCTCGTTGGCACCAGAATGATCACTCTCGGTTCCATTTGATCGGAATATTTCAGCTGATTCAATATGGGCAGTAAAAATGCTAGCGTTTTACCTGTTCCAGTTTGAGCTAAACCTACCACATCTCTTCCTGACATGATCACTGGAAAAGCTTTTTGTTGTATAGTTGTAGGTTCCGTAAAATCTAATTCATTGACAGCTTTCAAAAGTTGTTTGCTTAGATTTAATTCGCTAAAAGTCATGATTTCTTTGTGTTTATCCGACAAAGGTACGAAAAAGTGGAGAATGTTGATGATTGTTTCCCCTATCAACATTCCCTGGAGGATAAGTTGATCTTCAAACCTCCAATTGACAGTTGTTTTAGACCTATTTTTACATTACACAATACTATCAAGACGCAAGATGAACGAAAAACTCATCAAAGAATTGGAGTCGCAATTGAAGTTGAAAGACTTTAAACTCAATTCTTTGCTTGAAATTACCAATGCGATTAATTCGAACCATGGGGTCGAACAGTTGAGTCGTATCTTCGAATTCATCTTGAAAGAACAATTGGGATTTGACAAATTCATTCTTTTCAACAAAGAAGAAGACTGGAATTGCATGTTAAAAGTCGGATTCAAAGGAAAGATCAAAGAGATCGATGTTCAGCGTGATTTATTTCGATTCAAGGATATTACCGTCATTGAATCTTCACATTCTCCATTGATCAATGAATTCGATGTAGTTGTACCAATCATTCACAAAGAACATCCGCTTGCCTATTTATTGATTGCTGGGCTGGAACACAAAAAACTCAAAGTTTCGGAAACGATGAGTAATATGAGTTTCATACAAACCCTTGCAAATATAATTGTCGTTGCAATTGAGAACAAACGAATGGCAAAGGCAAGCATCAAACAAGAACGCTTGAAAAAGGAGTTGGAAGTCGCAAAGGAAATGCAGAAACTTCTTTTCCCATCGGACTTACCTTCTAACAAGCGAATGGACATTTCGGCCAAATACAAACCTCGTCATGAAGTCGGTGGAGATTATTACGATTTCATTCCTTTGGGTGACGAAGAATATATCTTATGCATGGCAGATGTTTCCGGAAAAGGAATCAGCGCTGCGCTACTAATGGCTAATTTTCAAGCAACAATTCGTACCATTTTCAAATACCATCGCTTTGAGATGAAATTTTTACTCGAAGAGTTGAATAAAAAAGTAATGAGAAGTGCAAAAGGAGAGAAATTCATCACTTTTTTCATTGCGCACTATAATGCAGATACGCGAATTCTCACTTATGTTAATGCAGGTCACAATCATCCTTTCATAACGAACGGAAAAAATGTTGACATGCTGAATCTAGGAAGTATTGGTCTGGGAATGTTAGACGAACTCCCTTTTATCAATATCGGCGAAATTGAATTAAAACCAAATACTACTCTGGTTCTCTATACAGATGGAGTTGTCGAATTGGAGAATTTAAATGAACACTACTTCGGACTGGATCGCTTGGTGAAAATGGTTCACAGCTACTACCCTTTAAAAATGGAAGATTTAAACAACCTTATCTTTTCAAAACTGGATGAATGGAGAGGTCCTCTAAACCTTGTAGATGACACAGCGATATTCAGTTGTCGTTTCTTTTAAATTTCGATCAGATATCAACCTTCGACATCAAATTTAATATCACTACAGAGCAGGATTGAAGATAAACAGCAAAAATCACC
>CAIUKX010000185.1 GCA_903899795.1 uncultured Flavobacteriales bacterium | reverse complement strand
TATCGTTTCCTTGAAAAACACTTGGGATAGACTGGAGCATTTGAAACCAAAAAAGGCTGTTTCTCTTCGGTTATCAGAACAGTATGTTGATCAACTACAACAACAACTCGACCTTCTTTCTAAAAAAGATCTCATTGGTGGAAAAAGTTTTGATGAATTTCTTGACTTGACTAAATCTATCGATTTTTCAAAAGCAAATTACAACAGTTCATCTCCCAACCTACTTGAATGGAAAAAAGATGCATCAACGATTGAATTGATTTATCAGCATCAACTGAATTCTGCTCTTGCTGTTTTACCTTTTGAGGTATACAAAAACGATGCTTTCGAAACATTCGATATTCGACTAGCTGAATGGAAATCGCTGTATTTTGAACTTCATTCTCATTTTGATCTTACTACTTTCTCGGGCATTCAGTCAGCCATGAAAAAAGCGGCAATTTGTCAAGTGATTGAAAATGAATCGAAAAAATCGTACACCATTCTTTTTGATCCATCATCGAAAGAAAGAAAGAAATACAATCAGCTCAAAAAGAAATTCTTATCAATCCAAAATTCTCTTGATGGAATAAAATCAGAGCAGAATAATTGGAAGATTTCACCCTCTGAAAATGAAGTTCAGCAACTCATAGAAGCTTTCTCCAATGGAAGTTATTTCACGAAACGAAAAGCCAAAAAACGATTTTCAGAAATGGCGGCTTCTCCTTTTGTAGATTCGGAAAAAGCACTCAAAAATCAACTTTCATACTTTGAAAAGGAAAAAGAAAAAACTGCAATTTTTCATTCATTTTTAGAAATTGGTATTGAAAATCCCCAGAATGATTTGGTAATAATCGATTCCTATTTACAACGAATTGATGGGAATGATTGGAAATTATTTTCAGAAATTACTGTCGAAGATCGTCGCAAATTTTGTGACTATCATGCCAAATTAAACGATTTAAACTCTATTCTTAAAACTTATTTTAAGCTTGATAACAAAGCTTCTATAACAGAATGTTTTACAAGCATTTCTTTGTCTTTTGAAAATTTGATTCGATATAGATCAACGATTTCTATACTTTCTGCACTATCGTACAGACTAATTGAGCGTTTTGATAATTTTGACGATTACCGAGCTTCAGTATACAAAAGTAATTGGGTGAATTTCGAAAGTAAATTTCCTCTGCTGGCTAAGTTTCAACCCGACCAGATTCATGATAAAATAAACACTATTCTTACTTTTCAAGAAGAAGAAAGTCATGTTTTTGCGCAACACATCGTTGAAAAAACACATAAGCAGTTTCAGGTTTATCACGAACTTTTACGAACTGCCAATCCTAAACTTTCGGCTGAACAAAAAGAACTGAAACAACGTCTGAAAAAAGGAAAATCCATCTTAGTAAAAGAATTTGGGAAGACACGGAGTCACCCCACGATTCGTGAATTAATTCAAACGGATGCAAGTATTTGGATCCATTTGTTAAAACCGATCTGGCTAAGTAATCCTGTTCAAATTGCCCGCTGTTTTCCGCTCAAAAAACAACTATTTGACCTCGTTATTTTTGATGAAGCCAGCCAAATTCCACTTTATCATTCATTGGGAGCTCTTCATCGCGGAAAGCGAATTGTTGTTGCGGGCGACGAACAACAGATGAGTCCTTCGGCCTATTTCAAAACCGGAAATTCAGATACGATTGACCTGTTGCATCAAGCTGGATTTTACTGGAAAAATACGTTTTTAAAACATCATTACAGAAGCGTTCATCCTTCTTTGATTTCATTTTCGAATCAACATTTTTACCAAAATAGTTTGATTGCTTATCCTTCCGGAAATACAGTTCAAAATCCAATTCACCTGCACCATTGTCCTGACGGGGTATTTGATGATCGAAAAAATGAGATTGAAGCCGATAAGGTTGTAAAATTAATTGAAGCAAAAATAAAAGAATCCGACTCATTGGGAATAGTTGCTTTTTCAGAATCTCAGTTGAAATGTATCAGTGACAAATTAGCTCCTAACATCTTGTCTCTCCTCAACGAGAGAATTGAAAACGGAACAAGTTTTTTTAAGGCACTTGAACATGTTCAGGGTGAAGAATGCGATCATTTGATCATCAGTTTGGGGTATGGCAAAAATACAAACGGGGATTTCCAAATGCGTTTTGGTCCACTGAATCAAAAAAACGGATCGAAACGATTGAATGTATTATTGACACGGGCAAGGCAATCTATTGATTTTGTTTCCTCTGTTTCTTCCACAGATTTCAAAATCAGTGAGAGTGAATCAGTGAACCTTTTACGGCTTTTCTTGCAACAGATAGAAGAAAATTCTGCGACTCCAAAAGAAGAAAACGATTATGTATTTCCTCATCAACTCAAATTTCGCATAAAGAAAACTGCTTCTGTACCTGAAGTTCATTTCTCCTCGGTTTATTCAATTTTATCGGATGCCAATGAATTGATCACGCTTCAACGCGTGTTGGAGAATAGAGGCTGGAGGGTTTGTTATTAGTTGAGATTGGGGTTAAGATTGAATTTAAGCTATAGGAAAAGAGGTTAGAAAACAAAAAGGTGGTACACATTACTGCATACCACCTCTTCTTATTGTCTTAAAGATACATTCTGTTCTACCCTGAACACATTTCACAGTTCTCAGGATCGTCTAATGAACATGCCATTGCGTCTCTGTTTTCAGCTTCCTGATCCATTACCATGGATTTGTCAACCGTAAATTTGATTGCATCCGTAGCAGCTTTTGTTCTCAGGTAATACATTCCTGTTTTTAAACCTTTCTCCCATCCGTAGAAGTGCATTGAAGTCAATTTACCAAAGTTTGCATTCTCCATGAAAATGTTCAACGATTGAGATTGACAAATGTAAGCTCCTCTATCTGCTGCTTGATCGATGATTGCTTTTTGAGAAATTTCCCAAGCTGTTTTGTACAAATCTTTCAAGTTTTGAGGAATGTCAGAAATGTTTTGAATCGATCCGCTTGTTGACATAATTGTCTGACGCATTTCTTTTGTCCACAATCCTGCTTTTACAAGGTCTTTCAATAAGTGTTTGTTCACGATAATGAATTCACCTGAAAGTACACGTCTTGTATAAACATTTGATGTATATGGTTCGAAACATTCGTTGTTTCCTAAAATTTGTGCTGTTGAAGCTGTCGGCATTGGAGCCAGTAACAAAGAGTTACGAACACCATATTGTTTTACTTCTTCTTTCAAGATATCCCATTCCCAACGTGATGATGGAGTTACATTCCACATATCCGGTTGGAAAATTCCTTGAGATACCGGTGAACCAGCGTATGATTCGTAAGGACCATCTATTTTCGCCAAATCTTTAGACGCAGTCATAGCAGCGTAATAGATCGTTTCAAAAATTTCACGGTTCAATGTTCTTGCTTCTTCCGATTCGAAAGGATAACGCATCATGATAAAAGCATCAGCCAATCCTTGTACACCAAGTCCAATCGGACGGTGACGCATGTTTGAATTTCTTGCTTCTTCAACCGGGTAGTAATTTTCATCGATTACTTTGTTCAAGTTGACAGCTGCCTGGTAGGATACTTCGAATAATTTATCGTGATCGAAAACACCATCTTCAGTAACAAACTTCGGAAGTGCGATGGAAGCCAGATTACAAACTGCGATTTCATCCGGAGCTGTGTACTCAATAATTTCAGTACAAAGGTTGGAAGATTTGATTGTTCCTAAATTTTGTTGGTTTGATTTTGCATTCGCAGCATCTTTGTACAACATATAAGGAGTTCCTGTTTCAATTTGAGATTCCAATATTTTGAACCACAAATCCTGCGCTTTGATCGTTTTTCTGCCTTTTCCTTCTTTTTCGTATTTTGTATACAATTTTTCGAATTCCTCGCTGTGTGTATCGGATAATCCCGGGCATTCGTGCGGACACATCAACGTCCAGTCACCGTTTTCTTTCACACGTTTCATGAATAAATCCGGAATCCAAAGTGCGTAGAATAAATCACGTGCACGTTGTTCTTCTTTACCATGGTTCTTTTTCAAATCCAAGAAGTCGAAAACATCAGCATGCCATGGCTCGATATATATTGCGAAAGAACCTTTTCTTTTTCCTCCACCTTGGTCAACATAACGTGCTGTATCATTGAATACACGTAACATAGGTACGATACCATTTGATTCACCGTTGGTTCCTTTGATGTATGAACCTTTTGCACGAATATCGTGAATGGATAAACCGATTCCTCCTGCAGACTGAGAAATTTGAGCACAACTTTTCAGTGTATCATAAATTCCTGCAATACTGTCTTCCTTCATTGTTAAAAGAAAACAAGAAGACATTTGTGGTTTCGGAGTACCTGCATTGAATAATGTTGGAGTTGCATGTGTAAACCATCCTTCCGACATCATGTTGTACGTTTTAATCGCTGCCTGAATATCCGTTTTGTGAATTCCAACAGATACACGCATCAACATTTGTTGCGGGCGTTCAACGATTTTACCATCTAACTTCATCAAGTAGGAACGGGTCAATGTTTTAAATCCGAAGTAATCGTATCTGAAATCGCGGTCATAGATAATGCTTGAATCCAACAATTCTCTGTTTTCCATGATTGCATCGTATACGTCTTTTGCCAATAACGAAGCATCTTGATTCGTTTTCGGATCAACATATAAATACAAATCCTCCATCACTTCAGAGAAGGTTTTTTTCGTCTCTTTATGAAGGTTAGACACGGCAATACGTGAAGCCAAAAGTGCATAATCGGGGTGGTCGATGGTTTTCGCAGCCGAAACTTCTGCTGCTAAATTATCAAGGTCAGTAGTCGTTACCCCGTCATAAATTCCCTCGATCACTTTCATGGCTACCGCTTCCGGTGAAACCAAAGGATCTAAACCGTAACACATTTTGATGATGCGTGCAGTTATTTTGTCGAATTTTACAGGTTCCTTTCTGCCGTCTCTTTTTACTACGTACATGGCTGTTCTTTTTGGTTTTAATAATAGATAATAGTATGTTTTGTTTGCTTAAAAGTCCTCGTCTGTGGTAAATCCATGGCTTTCTTTCCCACTGTTCAGTACTCCTGCTTTTTGGTATTCACCCACTCTTTTTTCAAAGAAATTTGTTTTTCCTTGTATGGAAATCATGTCCATGAAATCGAACGGATTAGCTGTATTGTATACTTTGCTATTTCCTAATTCTACCAAGAGTCTGTCCGCTACAAATTCAATGTACTGACCCATCAAGTCACTGTTCATTCCAATCAAACGCACCGGAATAGCATCTGTTACAAATTCTTTTTCGATTTGAACTGCATCCATGATGATTTCCTGTACTTGCTCTTTCGTCAGCTTATTGTTCAAATGCTGATTATAAAGCAAACAAGCAAAATCACAGTGTAGACCTTCGTCACGAGAAATCAACTCGTTAGAGAAAGAAAGACCTGGCATCAATCCGCGTTTTTTCAACCAGAAGATCGAGCAAAACGATCCAGAGAAGAAAATACCTTCTACTGCAGCAAAAGCAACCAATCTTTCAGCGAAGGTTCCTTTTTCAATCCAGCGCAATGCCCAATCCGCTTTTTTCTTCACACATTCCAATGTGTCAATTGCATTGAAAAGACGAGCTTTTTCAGATGTAGATTGAATATATGTATCAATCAACAATGAATAGGTTTCAGAGTGAACATTTTCCATAGCAACCTGAAAACCGTAGAAGAATTTTGCTTCCGTATATTGAACTTCCGAAAGGAAATGCTCAGCAAGATTTTCATTAACGATTCCGTCAGATGCTGCAAAAAATGCCAAAACATGTTTCACAAAAAAACGTTCATCTTCGGTCAACTTATTTTCCCAATCGATCAAATCTGGTGAAAGATCAATTTCCTCGGCTGTCCAAAAACTAGCTTCTGCTCTCTTGTAAAATGACCAGATGTCATCGTGCACAATCGGAAAAAGAACAAATCGGCTGCTGTTTTTTTCTAAAATCGGTTCTGCTTGCGTCATTTTTATTTTTTAATTTTTATTCGATAAATTTCCACGGCAAGATTCTGCACAGAACCTGCAATGCTCACTTTTTTAAAACAATTTTTGTGTTTCGTTCCCCTTTGAATGATGAAATAAAATCCTCCGTTTTATTCCTTCAAAATTGAGATTACAAAAGTTGTCATTTTTCTTTCTTCTCACAAGTAAAGAAATTCACAAGTTCGAAAGCTTATGAACATTTTTATTCGTAAACCCTTTGTACGTCGATCATAAACGTCTTATCAACACATGATCGAAAGATATTCACAGTGTTGTTTTCTCATTTTGTCGATAAATATTAATAACTCATCAACCACCTGAATACAAAGAAGTTTTCCTTTTCTCAGATAAATTTACTTCTATTTTCTACCTTTGTCAAGGAGAAAAAAATCTTGTTTTTAACACCAAAATGTGTATAGGGAACATAAATGAATAATCACGCGGAAATGACTACTTTCAGAATCAATAAAATATCGAAATGGAACCAGGATTTGTTGCATTTGATTTATCCTAATCAATGCTTGATTTGTGAAAATGAACTTACAAGACACCAAAAATCAATTTGTAACCTGTGTTTTTCAAATTTGAATTTTACTTACTTCGAAGCATATGAAGAACCAACTCCTCTCGATCAACTTTTCTGGGGACGAGTTGCTGTTCATGGGACATACGCCTATCTCTACTTTGAAAAAAACAAGGGAGTTCAACCGGTATTACATGCTTTAAAATATAAAGATCGCCCGGAAATTGGGATAGAAATGGGATCTCAAATTGGAAATAAAATAAAATTGCTACCTGTTTTCTCGGATTTGGATGCACTAATTCCTATTCCTCTCCATCCGAGAAAGAAATTTATCCGCGGATACAACCAAAGTGAAAAACTAGCTGAAGGAATTGCTTCTGTTATCAATGTTCCAGTAGATGTTGACTTCATCAGTAGAACAAAATATGGAAAAAGTCAAACTACCAAAGGTCGATTCCTGCGATGGGATAATATCCAAGGTAAGTTTAATTTTTCGCCGGAAGGGAGAAAGAAACACATGCATATCGCTTTGGTTGATGATGTTATCACAACAGGTGCCACTTTGGAAACAATTATTCGGCTGATCCATGAAAATAATCCCGAAATTCGCATCAGTATTCTAAGTTTAGCACTTACAAAATGACGCAAGAAAAATCGTATTTGATTATTGGTGCAGGGCTTTCGGGAATCTGTGTCGGGATACATCTGATTGAAAATGGTCACCAGGTCACTTTAATCGACAGTGGAAAGAATTTAAGCTCCATTATAGCGGCAGGACAAATCAATCCTTTAGTTTTTCGCCGGATGACTAAATCCTGGCGTGTAGATGAATTCCTTCCTTATGCCGAAAAATTTTATACTAAACTTGAAAGTGATACCAATCTTTCTATCTATTGTCCCATCCAGATACGACGTATGTTTTCTTCTGCTCACGAAAAAACAATGTGGCTGGAAAAACAAAATCGACCTGATTTTTCGATCTATATGGAAACGATCACAGACGAGGACGATACATACGATTTGGCTCAAAATGACTTTGGATCTGGAAGAATTAAACGATCTTCTTATGTCAAGGCCGCGCAATTTTTAACAGGAGGAAAGGAATGGATTAAAAAACATGGAACAGTGATAACTCAAAAAATGAATTATCAGGAGCTTGATCCGGCAACCGGAATCTATCAAGGAAAAGAATACGATGGTATCATTTTTTGTGAAGGTTCGGAAAATCTGTCAAATCCTTGGTTCGGAAATTTACCCGTTGAACATACAAAAGGACAAGTTTTAACCCTTACTTCTACCGAAATTTCTCAGGAAGAATCCTTGAATCGAAAATGTTTTTTATTGCCTATCGGTGATTGTACATTCCGCTTGGGAGCGACGTATGAATGGCAGACAAACGATACAATTGTTACGAATGAAGCCAAAGATGATCTTCTTGAAAAATTTCAATTATTAAGTCAAAAACCTTTTGAAATTACAGAACACCTAGCAGGTATTCGTCCCACAATACCGGATCGGAGACCTATTCTCGGCAAGCATCCTGATTACGAAAAATTATTGATTTTCAATGGACTTGGAACAAAAGGCTACCTCATCGCTCCGCTTTTAGCAAAAGAGTTTGTAGACTTTGTGGATGGTAAAGTAGAATTGGATCGGGAAGTCAGAATAGAACGATTCTACAAATAAAAAAAGGATCTAAAAATTTAGATCCTTTCGCTATTTTCATTATCGCTTTTTATGTTTTTGTTCCGCGGGATTCGCTTGACTAGGTCTTTCTCCTCGCTTTTTAGCTATTCCAGCATTCCTTTTTTCATCGTGCTCTTGTTTTCTGATTTCTTTCTTTATCGCTTTCGATTCATTCGCACGTTTCCCACTGTGTTTAGAAGGTTCTTGTTTATTTGGTCCTTGTTGGCTCACAGATTGTTTATTGGTAACAGATACTGTATTGGAAAAACTGTTTCCAACATAAGCTAAAAGTGCCATTGTCAGTACCACTTTCATTATTCTATTTTTCATGACTCTCAGTTTTAATTGTTTCCACAAGTTTATATATAAATAAGCTATTCAAGTGTTAATTTTTTGTGAAAAAAGTAAGTCCAATAATAATCTGGTTTCAAGTTACCGGAATCAACTGATTTTTCTTAAAATTGTATCGTCATGGGAAAAATACTGATCAAAAACATCAAAGGTCTTGTTCAAGCGGGAGAAAATTTTCCGGTTATGAAGCGAGGAAAGGAAATGGCTGAACTGCCAATCATCTCAAATGCTTTTTTAGCACTGGAAGATGGCGTCATTATCGAATACGGTTCGATGGATGAATGGGGAGGAATTGCTGACTGGAGGGGAATTGAAATCATTGATGCTGAAGGGAAATATGTTCTGCCAGCCTTTTGTGATGCGCATACCCATATTGTTTTTGCCAGAAGCCGGGAAGAGGAATTTGTAGATCGAATTCACGGTTTGACCTATGAAGAGATTGCTCTTAAAGGTGGCGGGATTTTAAATTCTGCGCGACGACTACAAGAAATGTCAGAAGACGAATTGTACGAAAAAACAAAAAAGCGAATCGACTTATTAAAAAGCTATGGAACGGGTGCTATAGAAATCAAATCGGGATATGGTTTAACGGTCGATGCTGAATTGAAAATGTTGAGAGTGATTCAACGTTTGAAAGAAAATTCGGACATTGTCATCAAAGCTACTTTTCTTGGTGCACATGCTTTCCCTTCAGCATACAAAGAAAATCACAGGGGATATCTCGATTTAATTGTCAACGAAATGCTTCCGATAATCGGTAAAGAAAAATTAGCTGATTACATCGATGCATTTTGTGAACGTAATTATTTCTCTGTTGAAGAAATGGCTGAAGTTTTGGAAGCGGGGGCGAAATACAACTTGGTACCAAAGGTACATGTCAACCAGTTTTCAGCTTTAGGGGGAATTAAAAAAGCGGTCGAAATGGGTGCGCTGTCGGTTGATCATTTGGAAGAAATAACCGATGAGGACATCGCTGCTTTGCATGGTTCCAACTGTATGCCGACTATTTTACCAAGTTGCTCGCATTTCTTAAGTATTCCATTTGGAGATGCACGAAGAATGCTGAACGCAGGATTACCAATTGCTCTGGCTAGTGATTTCAATCCGGGTTCAACGCCAAGTGGAAATCTTCAATTTGTGATGTCACTCGCTTGTGTCAAAATGAAGATGACTCCCGAAGAAGCCATCAATGCTTTAACGATCAACGCAGCTTACGCAATGGGACTTTCAGATACACACGGAACCATTTCAATCGGTAAAAAAACACCTGTTCTTTTGACAAAGGAAATTCCTTCACTGGCTTATATCGCTTACGCTTTTGGAGATAATCATGTGGAGAGATTAATATAATTCCATATAATACGCAAAAAACTCCCGAAAAACGGATTTCACCGTCATTAACGATAAAGTAATTTAAATGCATTGATTATTGCTTGATGGCCTATGCTGGCATGATCTTCATCCGGTAAATAATCAAAATACACTTCATTTTGATCACCCTTCAATAATTTAGTAAGCTTTTTTGCATCGCCAACCATGATTTTCCCTTCTTTCCCAACACCAACATAAACATGCTTTTTTGGATGAACATTTGCTTTCAATAAAGCAGGAC
>CAIUKX010000184.1 GCA_903899795.1 uncultured Flavobacteriales bacterium | reverse complement strand
TTTACAAGCCTCTTCGTTAGGGAAATAATGTAAAAATTCAATTATTGTCATAACTTTTTTCTACAAATATCTCACAGCGAAAAGTAATCTATTTACGTTGTGGTAAACTTGCGACGACTCAAATTCTGTTTTATTTCATTCTACAAAAAACGCCAAATTCAATTATTTTCTTATTTTTGACCCACAATTAAATAACCACATTTAATACTAACAAAATAATTACGCCATGAAATTTAAATTCATTCTTGTTTGCTTCTTTATTACACTTGGATTAAATTCCTGTTATATAGGCAATAAAACTATAAAAGGTGAAGGTGATATCGTAACCGAAACATTACAACTTTCATCGATTGAAGGTATAGCATTATTAGGTGCTGATGAAGTGATCGTACAGCAGGGCTCAACACAAGAAATCAAAGCAGTAGGTCATGCAAACATCATCCATAAATTACAAAAAAATGTAAAAAATGGTGTTTGGAATATTGCATTGGAAAACGGTTCTTATAGTAATTATAGTTTGACCATATACATTACTGTACCTTCCATTAAAGAAGTTGAGTTAATGGGATCTGGGAATATTAAAGTTGGCGCTTTCACTGGTCAAAAAAACATTTCTGCAAAACTAATAGGTTCGGGTGATATTGATCTTTCGGAGTTGAGCGGAACAGAGAAGTTAACATTACTATTAACCGGTTCGGGTGATATAAATTGCAAAACCAACCGTTCTGATATAAATAACTTATCTGCTGAATTAACTGGTTCTGGTGACATCAATTGTTCCGGAATAAATTCAAAAAATGCAATTGTCAAACTGGTTGGGAGCGGTGACTGCACAGTCAATGTAGAATCGTCTTTGGAATCTTATATTTCCGGATCAGGAGATATTCGTTACAAAGGAAATCCTTCCATCACCAAAAAGATCAGTGGTTCCGGAGAAGTAGTTCAAGAAAAATAATTTAATTGATCTGTAACCAGTACGATCCTCCGTGTTTTTCAACAAGCTGAGTGTTAGGATGATCCCAGATCGGAGCAATAATTGCGCTTAATTCCTTGTCTTCACTGATGAAATAATTCGGTAAAATGGTTTTGTATTTTTCTGGATTCGCCATAACAAATGCAGCCAATATATATTGCTCGTTATAGAATCGATCACACATAAACTGTGGGTAATCATAAGGCAGATAGATATCGTGAACATGAACAATCACACCCTTTTTCAAATAAGGCAACAACTCTAAAAAACAAATTGTGACATCCGAATTTGAAAAACTTCGGTGTGAATTATCGATAAATAATATATCATTTTCATTCAAATCATTGATGATCCACTGAATATCTTCCAGCGCTTCAAAAGGTTTACGGATCACCTGATCTGCCAAATGGTCTATATTTGCCCGCGGATAAGGATCTATGGAAATAATTTCGGTTGACAATTGAGCGTCTTTGATTGCTTTTCGAGCCACTTTAGTTGAATTTCCGGAACCGATTTCAATGTACTTCGAAGGTTTGTGTTTTGCAATCAGACCATACAAAGCAACAATATCCAATCCAGGCAAAAATCCATTGTTCCAAGCCGGTTGATTTTCATCTGTTTCTACTTTTTGATCTTTTATTTGCTGAATAGCACCCGAAATATGAATGAAATCTCTCAAATTGGAAGCGTACAATTCTCTATTCGCATTGATTACTGAATACAACAAGGAATGTGGCGGTAATCCGTGACCATGTCTCGGTTTAGGCTGAACTTGATAATCGAGATGAACACTGTGAAATCGAGGTGATAAAAATCGATAAATGGATTTCAATTGATCTTTCATACACTTCTTGTTCTAGATTTTACAACTATTTCACAAAATTACAGGACAAATATCCACATGTTTTTTTTCTTTCCAAAGGAAATCGGGTTTTTATTCGGATTGTTCTTCAGGATCAATGTCCGATAAAAACGAGGCCTCTTGTGTTTTACTGGATTGAGCAACCATTTCCTGAATTTCGGACAATTCATTCGGAGTTAAATTCCGCCATTTCCCAACCTCTATTCCTTCGAGTTCTACATTCATGATTCTCAGTCGCTTCAAGCGGTATACTCTGTAACCTAAATAGTCACACATCCTCCTGATTTGCCGGTTCAATCCCTGTGTCAAGGTGATTCGAAAAACAAATTCACTTTCTTTCTCAACGTGACATTTTTTGGTTATTGTTCCGAGGATAGGAATTCCATTACTCATTTTTTCAATAAATTCTCTTGTCACAGGTCTGTCAACCATCACAGCATATTCTTTCTCATGATTATTTCCTGCTCGAAGAATTTTATTGACAATATCCCCATCGTTGGTGAGAAAAATCAATCCTTCCGAAGGTTTATCCAAGCGACCTATCGGAAAAATGCGTTCCTTGTGCTGGATGTAATCAATGATGTTTCCTTTGATATCCCGCTCAGTTGTACAAGTGATCCCTACCGGTTTGTTAAAAGCTATATAAATTAATTTTGATTCTCGTACCAAAGGTTTACCATCGATAACAATAGCATCTGATGGTTCCACTTTATCACCTAAAACACCAATTCTTCCATTCAATAGAACACGACCTTGATCGATTAATTTATCGGCTTCCCGACGTGAGCAAAAACCGGTTTCGCTGATCGCTTTGTTAAGTCGGATGGCATTTGAATTTTGTTCTTCCATTTCAGAAAGTAGTTATTGAGCAATCTCGATTTTCAATTTTTTTCCTTTCACCTTTTCACCGCGAATAGAATCCATCAAGTTATTGATTTTATTACGTTTTACTGCTGCGTAAGAGCTATAATCCTGGACAATAATCAAGCCTAAATCAAATTTCTCTAAATTTCCTTTTTTGGAAAGAAATCCAACAATATCTATTTTATTGATCTTATCTTTTTTTCCACCGCTCAAATATAAAGTCTCCCATTCCGGTTTTTTCGGCTGAGCATTATCATCCTTCAGTTTTTCAATTTCGGGTTTGACATGAATATAATCAGGTAGTTCTTCACCCCTGCTCATCAAAAGATAAGAAGTTCCCGTAGCTGACATACGTGCTGTACGCCCATTTCGATGAATAAAACCATCTTCTTTCGGAGGAAGGTGATAATGAATAATGTATTTGATTTCGGGAATATCCAAACCTCGGGCTGCCAAGTCCGTTGTCACCAGATAGTTGGAACTTCCATTTCTGAATTTAATCATCGTACGTTCCCGTTCCGTCTGATCCAAACCTCCGTGGAAAAAAGTATTGACAACTCCCATATCTGTCAAAAACTCGGAAATGCGTTCCACAGTCTCCCTATGATTACAGAAAATGATCGTCGCTTCATTCGTGTTTTGACACAATAAATCAAACAAGGTTTGCAATTTGTCTTTATCTTCTGAAATCACCATTTTCAAGGTCAAGCCTTCTGACTTATCCGTTAAAAAATTAAGTTTTATCGGATCGATAACTCCTGTAAATGCAGGTATTTCCTTCAAATCGGTTGCTGAAATCAGCATTCGCTTTTGGAGACTTTTCAATTGCTCAACGATGTAGCCCATCTCTTCCTGGAATCCCATTTCGAGTGACTTATCGAATTCATCCAGAATCAACGTTTTCACCTTTGATAAATCCAGATTGCCCCGATTCACGTGATCACAGATTCGTCCGGGTGTACCCACCAAGACCGCAGGTGCCTGAGAAAAATTGTTTTCTTCCACCTTGATCGAGTGTCCACCGTATGTTGAATTCACTTTAAAAGATGTCCCCAGCGATCTGAATACTTCCTCGATTTGAATTGTTAGTTCACGAGTTGGAGTTACGATCAAAGCCTGCACCTCATTTTCATCAGCAGATAAACTTTCTAGTAAAGGCAATAAAAAAGCCAATGTTTTACCTGAACCTGTCGGTGAAAGTAAAATACAATCTTCATTTCCTTTATTCACTTCAATCGATGCAAGCTGCATTTCATTCAGTGCTTCAATTTTAAGATTTGCTATTGCTTGTTGAATCTGAGTTTCCATAGTATTACGAATGAACACCTCCATCCCAATTTGAAGGATTGTTGAGGATATTTTTACTGCAAAATTATTAAAATCTATAAATTCAAATTATCATCCCCGCCTTCACTACGAATTACTTTTTCAAGAACTAGTACTACAAAGCTAGAGATTCAATTTTAATTATTTATTTCTTCGACTGCCACGACCATTTTTTCTTTTTTGTTCGGTCTTCCTTTGGTGCATTGCTTTCTTTTTGAGCATTTCCCTGTGGACGTTTATTTGGATTCGGAGGACGATTATTCTGCTGTGGCTTCGCTTTTGCTTTTCCTTCAGGCACTGTATTCTCAGCCGGAAACGGATGATCAGTCACCACAGGAATCTGAATCGAGATCAATTTTTCAATGTCTTTTAAAAATACTCTTTCTTCCACATCACAATAAGAAACTGCCTTCCCATTTGCTCCTGCACGACCTGTACGACCGATTCTGTGCACGTATGTTTCCGGAATATTCGGAATTTCGTAATTTACCACAAAAGCCAGTTCATCGATATCAATTCCACGTGCCGCAATATCGGTCGCAACCAATACGCGAGTACTATGATCCTTGAAATTTTTCAACGCCTTTTGCCGTGCATTCTGAGATTTATTCCCATGAATAGCCTCCGCTTTAATATCTGCTTTAGCCAAGAATTTCACAACCTTGTCTGCCCCATGTTTTGTTCGGGTAAAAACCAAAGCTGTAATAATCGATTTATCTTGAAGGGTATGGATCAGCAAATCTTTTTTATTGGCTGCATCGACAAAATAAATTTCCTGTTGAATGGTTTCTGCTGTTGACGAAACCGGAGTCACTTCTACTCTTTCTGGGTCTGTTAATATTGTTGATGCCAACTGCATAATCGATTCGGGCATTGTTGCCGAAAAGAATAAAGATTGACGTTTAGCAGGAATGATTTTAAGGATTTTTTTCACATCGTGAACAAATCCCATGTCGAGCATACGGTCCGCTTCATCGAGAACAAAAATGCTGATATCACTCAATCGTATTAAACCTTGACCAACCAAATCCAAGAGTCTTCCCGGCGTTGCAATCAAGATTTCCACACCTGCTTTAATGGCATTCACTTGTGGATTTTGAGGCACACCACCAAAAATAACTGTCGATCTCAATCCTGTATTTCTACCGTAATTGGCAAAACTTTCACCGATTTGTATGGCCAATTCTCTTGTTGGAGTAACGATAAGTGCCTTGATTTTCCGAGGACCCCGATCGTCTCCTTTTTGCTGATACAATTGCTGTAAAATAGGAATGGCAAAAGCTGCTGTTTTTCCTGTTCCGGTTTGGGCACAACCTAATAAATCACCGCCTTTTAATATAATTGGAATTGATTTTTCTTGTATGGGAGTTGGAGTTGTATATCCTTCATTTTTAAGAGCGTTTAAGATCGGCTCTATAAGATCTAATTTTTCAAATGACATATATTGTATTTACATTGTTCTCCACTATTGAACTTTTGAGAACCCGAGGAGTATGAATTGCAAATATACGGAGAAAAGAGGAATGTTGCGTTTTAAATTTAACTGCAGAGTTTCAAAGGGTTTGTCACAGAGGATCACAGAAGATTAAAACAGACTGAAAAAAGGAATTCTTGCGCTTTAAATACAGTGTTTCACAAAATTACATGTACTTTAAAATAACATAAAAAATTCCGTGGGAATCTGTGTATTAACTTTGTAAAATCTGAAGTCAAAAAAACAAATTTATGCTCGAAATAAGATCTGTTTGCGAAAAATGTAACAAGGCATTACCAAACGAAAGTTCAGAAGCCATGATTTGCTCCTTTGAATGTACTTTCTGTATGAATTGCGTGGAAAAAGTCTTGAATCATATTTGTCCGAATTGTGGTGGTGGTTTTGAAAAAAGACCGATTCGACCCACTCATTTATTGAAAAAATATCCTCCGAAAGCAACAAAGTAAACGGGTTTTGAATCTCAAATCAAAGTAAAAACCTATTTTTGCCAAAAACAATACACACGATGAAACACGTATCTTTTAAAAGCATTGAAGCTGCCATTAAGAAAGTTGACAACCTAGATGATGATGGTTTAGAAAGATTATCCGAAACCTATGCTTTGGCGCAACAAACCTTATTGGGATATGTGATGTCAGCAGCTTTGGAATATGAAAATGAGGAATTGGAAGGTCTTCTGATTTATTATTATTGCCTGATTTCTGAAGCATTTACACAAGAAGGTGTTCGTGTACGGGCAATTACGGATGAGGACATCGATGCTTTCGAAGAGCCGTATTTTCAAATGCTGGATTCGTATTTTGAAAACGACGATGAAGAAACATTGGAATCTTTCTGCGACCAACCGGAATTGGCTCAATTCATGGCAATGGAAATCAGCACAGAAGATGACGATGGAACTGCTTTAAGTGACGAAACAGCAACCCAGCTTTTCATTGTTACTTTGGCAATGATCACTTTATTGGGAAGAGCAATCACAGAATAAAAACATGATAAAAAGTCCTGCCGAGATTGTAGCAATCATGATGCAAAATGATGCATTCAGTCAGTGGATGGACTTGACTGTTGAACAAATTAGTGAAGGACAATGTACATTAAGTTGTATTGTCAAAGAAGAAATGCTGAACGGCTTTAAAATACTCCACGGCGGAATCAGTTACTCGATAGCTGATTCCGCTTTGGCGTTTGCATCCAATAGTTATGGAAATAAATGTGTCAGCATTGAAACATCGATTTCACATACACGTCCTGCAAAGGCAGGTGAAAAATTAACTGCAGTTTGCCGTGAAATCAATCGTACCAGACGCTTTGGACTCTACGAAGTAATCGTTTCCAACGAAACACAAAAAATGGTCGGCTACTTCAAAGGAACTGTCAATGTTTCTGAGGAAATGTGGTGATTTAAAAAACACATTAGTACCTTCGAAACCGACTATTTCTCAGTGCTTCCTCAAACTTATCAACTTTTATCAATTTTAATTGAGGAGCATATTTGTTTAAAAAATTCTTTGCATGGATATATTCGTTGAATTCGATTAATGTAAGTTTTTCATTTTTTGAATTACAAAAATACACATCAAATGACTTCGTTCTTTCCTCAGTGCACCCAGATTCCCTTATTCCAAAATCATCATAGTTATCTCTTTTATTAATTACATATGTGAGTTCTAGTACCAACTGGTCATATTGCTGGATTGACTCCCATGAACCGATTTTGAACGGATAAATCGTATAGTATTTTCGGATCTTCTTATTATCAACATCAATAACAAATGATTGGATGGAAAGTAAAAAGAGAACACCTAAATAAAAGACAGGAAGAGATAGTATGAAATTTATTCCAAAAGCTACATAAAACGCCAATCCCAAAAGTGGGATTCCTAATAGAAAGTAATTCAGTGTCACTCCCACCGTTATTTTTATAAAATTATCTTCTTTGACACTCATTTATCAAGTTTTATAGTAATTCAATAAAATTATTTCTGCTGCCAATATCTCTTGACTTTACTCACAAGTAGCGACTCTTCAAATAAGTCTTCCTTTTCAATATTCAGTTGTTTTGACATCGAATGCAAAAATGACCTTGCAGGCTTATACTCTGAAAATGCTATCAGATCCATCTTTTCATTTTCCGCATTGGTCAAATAAATATCAAAAGATCGTGTTCGAATAGAATAACTTTGAGACCAAGCACCTGAACCGGTTCGTCCGTTGGTAGTATCATGTGAAAGAACTAATACCATCCGGTTGTACTGCTTTATCGATTGTCTTCTCCCGATTTTAAATGGAAAAAAGTTAATGTACTTTTTAATCGTCATTTTTGAAAGATCAACACGAAAACCTCTTATCGACAACATCAGTAAAAACCCTAAATAAAACAACGGAATTGCCACTAACAAACTGAATGTTAACGCTAAATAAATAGAAAATCCCATTAAAGTCATTCCCATAACAAAGAAAGACCCCTTCACACCGATGTTTACATCTAAAATAGTCGAATTACCTGATTTCATTTTTCAAAAAATTGATTTAAGTGTTTATTCATTGATGTCCGAAATGTACATGAATCACAAAAACAATGCTCATTTTTCGTGTGAAAAAAAGTTAAAATACTTAAAATAAAAAAGTGAGATTTATTTTTAGGAAAAATCGAATCACCCCTCAATTATTTTGTTACTTTTAAACTACGGATTTGATTTACTAAAAAACGTTTTGGAAAACGGTCCTCATAAAATTAAAAACAAACAACTATTACGAATGAATAGACACATCAAAAAAGTTGCTGTATTGGGTTCGGGAGTTATGGGGTCGCGTATAGCGTGCCACTTTGCAAACATTGGATGCGAAGTACTTTTGCTCGATATTGCTCCCAGAGAATTAACGGAACAAGAACAAAAACAAGGTTTAGCCTTAGAAGCAACTGCGGTAAAAAATAGAATCGTAAATCAATCACTGGATTTCGCATTGAAATCAAATCCTTCACCGATTTATAGAAAATCGTTTGCGAAACGAATTCAGACCGGGAATTTTACAGATGATATGTCCAAAATCGCTGCATGTGATTGGATCATAGAAGTTGTAGTAGAACGATTGGACATCAAACACCAAATTTTTGAACAAGTTGAGAAATTCAGAAAAGCAGGGACCTTAATTTCATCCAATACTTCAGGAATTCCGATTCACATGATGCTGGACGGAAGAAGCGATGACTTCAAAGCTCATTTCTGCGGAACTCACTTTTTCAATCCGCCGCGTTATTTGCAATTATTGGAAATCATCCCTACTCCTTCCACAAAACAGGAAGTTATTGACTTTTTAATGGATTACGGACAACGTTTCCTTGGAAAGAAAACCGTTTTGTGTAAAGATACTCCGGCATTCATCGCAAATCGGGTTGGTGTATACGGAATCATGGCACTGTTTCATACCGTAGATGAAATGGGATTGACCGTAGAAGAAGTTGATAAATTAACTGGACCGGTTTTAGGTCGACCGAAATCTGCGACTTTCCGTACGTGTGATGTTGTAGGTCTTGACACATTGGTTCACGTTGCCAATGGATTAAAAGCAAACTGTCCGAATGATGAAGAAAAAGCATTATTTGAACTTCCTGCATACGTTTCTAAAATGGTAGAAAACGGTTGGCTGGGATCTAAATCAAAACAAGGATTTTATAAAAAGGTAACCAACGCAGATGGGAAGAGCGAAATTCTTACGCTTGACTTGAAAACATTGGAATACCGTTCAGCTCAAAAAGCAAAATTTGCGACACTTGAAATGACTAAAACGGTCGATGATCTGAAACAACGTACCAAAATGTTGTTTGCCGGACAAGACAAAGCGGGTGAATTCTATCGAAAATTATTCGGAGGTTTGTTTGCTTACGTAGCGAACCGTCTGCCTGAAATATCAGATGATTTATACAAAATTGATGATGCACTAAAAGCCGGTTTCGGTTGGGAAGTAGGTCCGTTTGAAACATGGGACATCATTGGAATTGATGCAGGATTAAAGTTAATTTCAGATGCAGGAAGAACTGCTCCAAAATGGCTTTCCGAAATGAATGAAGCTGGAAAAACTTCTTTTTACAACACCGAAAAAGGTAAAAAACAATACTATGATCTTGCTTCTAAATCATTTGTAACCATTCCAGGCACAGAAGATTTAGTGATTTTAGACGCTCTCCGTGCTGATAACACGGTTTGGAAAAACGCTGATACAACCATCGTTGACCTAGGTGACGGAATTTTGAACATCGAATTCCACACTAAAATGAATACCATTGGTGGTGGTGTAATTCAAGGAATCAACAAAGCGATTGATCTTGCCGAAAGTAGTTACAAAGGATTGGTCATTTCCAATACCGGACAAAACTTCACTGCTGGTGCAAATGTAGGAATGATCTTTATGCTCGCCGTTGAACAAGACATGGACGAATTAAATTTCGCAGTTAAAGTCTTCCAGGATGCAATGATGCGCGTTCGTTATTCAAACATACCGGTTGTCATTGCCCCGCATAACCTTGCTCTTGGTGGTGGATGTGAAATGTCCATGCACGCTGACAAGGTTGTTGCACACGCAGAACTATACATGGGATTGGTTGAATTCGGTGTAGGTCTTATTCCTGGTGGTGGTGGATCAAAAGAATTCGCAAAACGTTTGTCAGATGAATTCAAAGACGGAGACATCAAAACAAATCGTTTGAGACACCGTTTCTTAACAATCGGTCAGGCATCTGTTTCTACATCTGCTTACGAAGCTTTTGATTTAGGTTACTTACGTGAAGGAATTGATGAAGTTGTGATCAGTCGTGACCATCAATTGGCAAGAGCGAAAGCAGCATGTCTGGAATTGTCAGAAGTTGGATATGTTCCGCCAAAACGCGAGAAAAATATTACCGTTATGGGACAAGAAGGTTTAGGATTGATCTATGTTGGAGCGAACTCTATGCTTGCAGGAAACTACATGTCGGATCACGACAGAGTTATTTCTGAAAAACTGGGTTACGTTCTTTGCGGAGGAGATTTATCTGAGAACACTGTCGTTTCTGAACAATACTTATTGGACTTGGAACGAAAAGCTTTCGTTGAATTGTGTATGCAACGTAAAACTCTTGAGCGACTAGAAAGCTTAGTTAAGAATGGTAAAATACTTCGAAATTAATGTAACTTCTTTTCCCCTTTGGAGGGGGATTAAGGGGGAGGATAAATATTTACAAAATGATTTATAGACAATCTCATTCAAAGGACAAAAAAAGAGTCTAATGTCTGGCATCTAAAAATCTAATATCTAAAATAACATGAGTCAAAAAGCATACATAGTTACCGGCTTCCGGTCAGCGGTCGGAAAAGCTGGAAAAGGTGGATTCAGATTCACGCGCCCTGATGATTTGGCAGCAGATGTAATCAAACATTTGATGGCATCGGTTCCTCAACTGGATAAAAACAGAGTCGATGATGTAATCGTTGGAAATGCAACTCCTGAAGCAGAACAAGGGTTAAACGTAGGACGTATGATCTCGTTAATGGGGTTGGATACAGACAAAGTTCCAGGGATGACTGTAAACAGATATTGTTCTTCAGGATTGGAAACAATTGCTATTGCGACAGCTAAAATCGAATCTGGAATGGCCGATTGTATCATTGCCGGTGGAGTTGAATCCATGTCTGTAATGGCAATGGGAGGATGGAGAATCGTTCCCAATTCTAAAGTTGGAAAAGAACACCCTGATTGGTATTGGGGAATGGGATTGACAGCTGAAGAAGTGGCTAAAAAATACAATGTAACGAGACAAGATCAAGATGCTTTTGCGATTAAGTCGCATGAAAAAGCAATCGCGGCAATTCAATCAGGTCGTTTCAAGGATGATATTGTTCCAATTACAGTTGAACAAGTTTATTTGGACGGAAATGAAAAACGTCAGGTGAAATCCTACGTTGTGGATACAGATGAAGGACCTAGAGCGGGTGGAACATTAGAATCACTTGGAGCATTAAAACCTGTTTTTGCTAACGGAGGTTCTGTTACAGCTGCCACATCTTCGCAAACTTCCGATGGAGCTGCATTTGTATTGGTTATGTCAGAAAAAATGATGGAAGAATTGGGACTAAAACCAATGGCACGATTGATTTCATACACAGTTGTAGGTTTGGAACCACGATACATGGGAGTTGGTCCAATTGAAGCAATTCCGAAAGCTATCAAAATGGCAGGATTGACATTGAATGATATTGATTTGTTCGAATTGAACGAAGCATTTGCCTCACAGTCGTTGGCTGTAATCCGTGAAGTTGGATTAAATCCGGATATTGTTAACGTAAATGGTGGAGCTTTGGCACTTGGACACCCATTGGGATGTTCCGGAGCAAAACTGACAGTTCAAATCATGAACGAATTGAAAAAACGCAATAAAAAATACGGTGTAGTAACCATGTGCGTAGGTACTGGACAAGGTGCTGCCGGAGTAATTGAAATGTGTTAAAATATTGATCATAAATTATTAGAGGCTTTTCCACAAGATCAGCCTCTTTTTTTATACATATTTTTAGTTAAGGCTAACAATATGCAGTTCTATGAGTGATAAAACTCATTTTCAACTTTTAAAAACTATCCTATCTTTACCAAAAATAACAAGTTAAAGAATGCACCGTATTCATCATTATTCCTTAAAAACAAAAAACAAACTATTGATTTTCATCCTCATGAATCTACTTTTTGTAGAGAATGGGATTTCTCAGGT
>CAIUKX010000183.1 GCA_903899795.1 uncultured Flavobacteriales bacterium | reverse complement strand
GTATTGATATTGTTT
Organism: uncultured Flavobacteriales bacterium; assembly: GCA_903899795.1. GTDB lineage: Bacteria > Bacteroidota > Bacteroidia > Flavobacteriales_D > Crocinitomicaceae > CAIUKX01. The sequence continues at coordinate 4,625 of CAIUKX010000183.1, read as the reverse complement.
ACGTATGCCTGAATATTCTCAGTGTACGAATTGTTGTATGTCAAAGCAACTTCAACCGGAATACCTTCTCTTTCCCCTTCGAAATAAATTACATCCGAAATCAAAGGTTCTCTGTTTCTATCTAAATATTGAGCAAAATCATATAATCAACCTTCTGAATGAAACATCGTTGACGCCGGTTTCCCTTCATCATCTAAGTTTCTCATATCGGTCAAAGAAATGTGGATTCCTTTGTTTAGGAAAGCCAATTCACGCATACGAGCAGCTAGTGTGTCGTAATTGTATAATGTATCCTCAAAAATTGTTGAATCCGGTTTAAAAGTCACATGTGTTCCTGTAATATCGGAAACACCTATTTCTTTTACATCGTAAAGCGGTTTACCAATGCTGTATTCTTGTTGAAAGATTTTTCCTTCTCTGTGTACAACAGCTGATAAATGAATCGACAACGCATTAACACATGAAACCCCAACACCGTGTAAACCTCCCGATACCTTATAAGTATCTTTGTCGAATTTACCTCCGGCGTGAAGAACCGTCATTACAATCTCCAGAGAAGATTTCTTTTCTTTGGTATGCATTCCTGTTGGAATACCACGACCATTATCTTTTACTGTTATCGAATTATCGTCATTGATAATTACATCAATTTTATCACAATGTCCTCCCATTGCTTCATCGATGGAGTTATCCACAACCTCATACACCAAGTGATGTAATCCTTTGATTCCAACATCACCGATATACATCGCAGGACGTTTACGAACAGCCTCTAACCCTTCTAGGATCTGAATATTATCAGCTGAATAATCTTGATTCTTTAACTCTTCACTCATATAATTTTTCCTTTGGAAATAATATTAATCGTTGAACTCGCAAAAGTAACTATCTCATGCCGCATTTCATACTGAATTAAACAAAAGAACCAGCGATTTATTAACAATCTATTAACCGTTTAAAAGATACTTGATGTTGAATCTCTGACGCTAAACCTCTCTTCTAAAAACTCAGGTATAGAAGTGAATAAAGTCAAACCCTTAATTCTCAATCCAGCTGATAATGCTGGGATCATTAGGCTTAGTCGATGGTGCTATAACTTTTACAAGATATCCGTTTTCGTCCAGAAGGTATTTTTGAAAATTCCATTTAACGTCACTATCCTCTAATCCGTTTAAGGATTTCTTCGTCAAAAACTTATACACTTCACACATTTTCTTCCCTTTTACAGTCACCTTTGACATCATAGGAAAAGTCACACCATAATTTTTCTGGCAAAATGCAACAATTTCCTCATCCGAACCCGGTTCTTGAAACGCAAAATCGTTTGCAGGAAAACCAACAATGACAAAATTACTGTCTTTATACGTTTTATAAATTTGTTCCAATTGCTCATACTGAGGAGTCAAACCACATTTAGACGCTGTATTCACAATCATAATTTTCTTTCCTTTCAGCGAAGCAAAATCAAAATCCTTTCCTTCAATGTCTTTTACCTTGAATTGATAAATTGAACCTTTGACTTCATCTGCAGGAACAAAAGCGAATACTAAAAATGCAAAAACAAAAATAACTACTGACTTCATACTTTTTTTTCTTGCAAAGATAGCTTGAATTCCAAAACACAATCTGCCGTTCATCATTATTGCGCATGCCTGAATTAATATTTTAACTGTTTTTTCGGAACATTTTTTGATCTTTTACGAATACAACATAAAAGTATGATCCATAAACTATGTACCATAGCATTCTTATTCAGCTTGTTTCAACTACAGGCGCAGACTGATGTTGACTTTAAAGGAGTTTGGCAAGGAATGATTATTATGGATGGACAAAAAACGGAACAAGGATCTATTTTCTTTGTCAATTTTACCATCTCTGGTAAAACTGTGGAGGGAAAATCACGGGAAGAAATTCTGAATACCGATCTATATGCCGTTCGAAAAATAAAGGGGGAATGGTCATCACATCAAATAAAATTCAAACAATTAGCAATTGAAAAAAAGAAAACCTCAAGCAAAACCAATTGGTGTGCAATGGAAGCAACCTTAAATTATATTGACAGTACAGGATATCTGGAAGGGCGATTCAACAGTACTGAATGCAGAAAAGGAGGAAAAATAATCCTCTACCGTTCTACAGCAACATTTTCTGATAATGAAAAAATAATCCTTTCTCAATCCTGGCTGGAAACCTTCAAAAGTGATTTAAAAAAAGGATTAAGTGCACCAGAAATTCGAATCAAAGAACGCAATGAATTTGTTTTCGAACCCATCTTTTTCGATGTTGACAAGGCAGAAATAAAAACCGAATATCACGCCTTTTTATTAAAAATGATTCGCGTAGTCAATGGTCATTCCGATTTGCGCGTGCAAGTAACCGGTCACACCGATTCTGATGGATCAGACGCATACAACATTGATTTATCCAAACGAAGAGCACAAGCTATTATCGATTTTTTTGTCAAGAATGGGATAAGTGTAGATCGTCTCACAGTTGAATTTAAAGGGGAAAAAGATCCTATCGATACCAATAAAACGCCAGAAGGCAAACAACACAATCGAAGAGTTGATTTTGCTTTTGTGTATAAATAGATTTAACTAACTTCACCGAAAATTCACATTCTACCAAAGATGATAAAAAACGTATTCAATCTCGAAGATTCAAAATCATTCATTGATCGCATCAATCAATTGACTCCGGAAACCAAACCGCTATGGGGTAAAATGAGTGTGGGTAAAATGCTGGCACATTGTTCAGTCAGTTACGAATACGTTTACGATAATATCTATCCAAAACCGAAAGGATTTAAAAAATTCATCCTTAAACTTTTTGTCAAAAACTTAGTGGTTGGAGAAAAAAAATATAAACCTAACAATCCTACAGCGCCAGATTTTATCATAAAAGACGATAAAGATTTCCAAAAAGAAAAAGAACGTCTTATCAATTACATTATACGCACACAAGAATTAGGAGAAGCTCATTTCGATAACAAAGAATCACATTCCTTCGGTGTGTTAAACGCTACTCAATGGAATAATATGTTTTCAAAACATCTGGATCATCATTTAAGTCAATTTGGTGTGTGAAAAATTTTACTTTTTCACCTATTAAAAAAACAATCCAATAATTCATACAAAGAATCAAGATCAAAAAAACAATTCTTTTTTAAATTTATTTGAATCTTTTTCCACAATCTTAATTGAAAAAATATTTTCCAATCACCATTCTAAAAACTGGATAAATTAACCTAAAAGTCACACTAATCTATAGTTTTTATCTATCAATTAAAATTTCTTCAAAAACAAATAACTTTCACTAAACCATTTCACCTTAATCAGTGTTAATATTTTATCTACAGAAAATTTGGATGTTAAATAAATAACATCTAACATTGCTACGCTAAAAATTTAAACTAAAACGCGAACTATGAAAAAGTATTCCTTATTATTAGGGATATTATTGGTGTGCAACATTACTTTCTCCCAAAAAGTTGCATCTCCCAATAACAATCCCGCAACAGTAATCACCTGTTCAGACTTTCACATTACAAAACCTCTATCGGAACTTGCAAAGGAATTTCCTATTAAAGTCCAAAAGCAAGAGAAATGGGAACAAATCAAAGAATCTTTCGATAGAAAATATAGAACAACTGAAAAATTCAAATTTTCAGTTGAAGATGATCCAATCAAATATGGAAACGATCCCAAAAGTATTCAAACTGAAATGGGAACACGAAGCCCTAATAAAGCTCCGATCAAAAACTGGCCAGGTCAGTCAGGATCAGGTTTCAGACCATTTGATCCTTCAGGAGCTGCAGGTCCAAACCATTATGTGCAAGCAATAAACGGTACAAATCTTAAAGTTTTTGATATCAATACAGGAGCAAACCTTCTGACTACATTAATGGGGAATTTATGGAGTCCTGCTACACCAAATGATGGTGACCCAATTGTCATGTATGACAAATATGCTGATCGTTGGTTCATCAGTCAATTTGGACAAACTGGTAACAAAATTTACATCGCAATTTCAAAAACTGGTGATCCGACCGGTCAATATTATACGTACACTTTTACTTCTCCTGAATTTCCTGATTATTTGAAATTTGGAATTTGGGCAGACGGTTACTACATGACCTCTAACCAAGCTACCGATAAAGTATTTTGCTTCGAAAGAGATCAAATGATTTTAGGAAATGCTTCTGCAAGATCGATTAGTCAAACATTTACAACTGGTGCTACCAGTTCATTCTTCGTACCTCTTCCGGCTGATGCTGACGGCGGTCTTCCAACTGTTGGAACTCCTTGTCCATTCTTAACTTATACTGATAATGCATGGGGAACCGGTGCTATTGATGGTGTGAAAATCTGGAATATGGCAGTAACTTGGGGCGCTACTCCAGCTGCGACAATTACACTGAATACTACCATCCCTACTGCTGCTTTTGATGCTCAATTTAATTCAAGCTGGAATGACGTTTCACAACCTGGAACAACACAAAAATTAGATGGAATCGGTGGTGTACCTATGTATCGAGCTCAGTGGCGAAAATGGTCGGGTTACAATACCATCGTTTTAAACTGGGGAGTCTTATTGAGTGCTACCCAAAGAAGTATCAAATGGGT
>CAIUKX010000182.1 GCA_903899795.1 uncultured Flavobacteriales bacterium | reverse complement strand
CGCAGGACGAGTTTAGAAATATCCGCATCGAGAAGCTTTTGGGTGAAAGGCTTTGCCAAGCGCTTGATTTTTGGTACTTTTCATCAAGGAAAAGTACGAAAGAAATTATTTTACCAAAGTATTACTCTTGATTCGTTGTCTATAGCAGTGAAATTGATAACAGCCCTATTACAAAATTGGTATTTTCTATTGCAGCAAAGTTCTAGCTAGGTATATTATTTTATCTATACTGAGTATACGATTTGTGCTGTAAGTTTACAAATTTTGGAGTTAAAATAATCATCGAATTTCACTTAGTTGTGAAGAATTTTGAAGCGATTGATTATTGATCAGGGAATCGATTTTTCTCTGCAAAAAAATGACTAACTTCGCACGGAATAATTTTGAATGGGAAAACAGCGTAAACATATCTTGACACTTGAGTATGAATACGATTACGAAATGATAGGTATCTGTTCTCATCATGGTGATTATCGCTTAGTTTGGGGGATCAATGACAAATTGAATCTACAGTTAGAGAAAGCGGACGATGATTTTGTTGCAGTTAACAAAAAAGGGCAGCATTTATCAAAGCATTCTCTCTATGAATTCAAAGATCCCGAAACAGCTGCTGAATATTACCTGATCAAGAACAAAAGCGAAGGGAAATTTCTCATTCCGGAAAAACAAGAAGTCGATTATTTCTTGTTTCTGCGTGAAAATTATATAGAAGATGTAGCTGATTTAGTAGCAAAATTGAAAAATGTTACGAGTGTATTAGCTGTTTTCACCTTTGATCCGGAAGAAATCAGTTCCACGGAAAATTTGGTGTTTTAAAGAAAAGATATGAAAAGAACAAAAATAGTAGCAACCTTAGGACCGGCATCAAGCGATAAAGAAACGCTTCGCCAAATGTTCCTCGAAGGTATGAATGTATGTAGAATGAATTTTTCCCACGGAGCGCACGAAAATCATGCAAAAGTGGTCGAAATCATTCGGGAATTAAATGTGGAAACGGGATTAAATGTTGCCATTTTAGCCGATTTACAAGGTCCGAAAATCCGTACCAACGAAATGGAAAACAACGGTGTCGAATTAGTTCACGGAGCTACAGTCACCATCGTTACTGAAAAAATTCTGGGTACAGCAGAAAAATTTTCCATCAATTACGCAGGACTACCGGCGGATGTGCATCCGGGCGAAAGAATCTTGCTGGACGATGGAAAGTTGATTCTTGAAGTGGTAAAAACCGACAAGAAATCAGAAATCGAAGCAGTCGTGATCCACGGTGGAATTCTCTCTTCCAAAAAAGGAGTGAATTTCCCGAATACAAAAATCTCCATGCCTTCTTTAACCGAAAAAGACAAAGAAGATTTAGAATTTGCCTTACAGCAAAATGTGGATTGGATCGGCTTATCGTTCGTACGTTCGGCAAGAGACATCATCGAATTGAAACACATCATCAGCATGCACCACGGAAAAGCAAAAGTGGTGGCCAAAATTGAAAAACCGGAGGCAATCGAAGACATCGATGAAATCATTCAAGCCAGTGATGCCTTAATGGTCGCTCGTGGAGATTTAGGAGTTGAAATTCCGTATGAAAGAGTTCCTTTGATTCAGAAAATGCTGATTCGTAAATGTGCGTTACAAGCGAAACCAGTAATCGTTGCGACCCAAATGATGGAAAGTATGATTACCAATCTTACTCCTTCCAGAGCTGAAGTAAATGACGTTGCCAATGCTGTTTTAGACGGAGCCGATGCAGTAATGCTTTCCGGTGAAACATCCGTTGGTGTTCACCCGATTGAAGTGATCAAAACGATGACGAGAATTGTAAAGGAAATGGAAGAATTTGAAGGGATCTACAACAAAGAAGAATATCCTAAAAAAGATTCAGATCGTTTCATTTCCGATTCCATTTGTTTCAACGCTTGCCGTTTGTCTCAAAGAGTAGAAGCAGATGCGATCATCACCATGTCATTTTCGGGATATACGGCTTACAAAACCGCTTCACAACGTCCGAAAGCTCCGATTTACGTTTTCACAAGCAACAAACAAATTCTTACACAGCTCAACTTGATCTGGGGAGTTAAAGGCTTGTACTACAACAAGAAAATCAGTACAGATCACAGTATCGCTGACATTAAACATATTTTGAAAAAACAAGGATTATTAAAAACAGGTGACCTAGTCATCAACATTGCTTCCATTCCAATTGAAGAAAATGGAAAAACAAATATGTTGAAATTAAGTCACGTTGAATAATATTAAAGTGGGAAGTTTTAAAATTCGATTTTTCAAGGCAGACAAAAAATTAACACCGCAGTTTACGTTTGTAAATGAGGATCTTAATTTTGAAGACGAACGAAGAAAAAACAATTTTAGAAATTCCCAAAAAAACTGAAATTACTACTACTATAAGTACTAATAGATAGCAACAACAAACAAAAACAAAAGAGTAATGGGTGCATTTTCAAAAAGACACATCGGGCCAAACGAGGTTGAGAAAAAAGAGATGTTGGCAAAAATCGGAGTTGGTTCGGTTGGAGAATTAATCGATAAAACAATTCCTGCACATATTCGTCTGGGTCGCGAATTGAATATTGATGCAGCAATGACTGAACAAGAGTATTTGAATCACGTTACCGAATTGGGTAAAAAGAACAAAGTGTTTAAGTCTTTTATTGGATTAGGATACAACGAAACAATCGTTCCTTCTGTAATACTAAGAAATGTTCTTTCCAATCCGGGATGGTATACGGCTTACACTCCATACCAGGCTGAAATCTCTCAAGGACGTTTGGAAGCTTTATTGAATTTCCAGACAATGGTTCTTGAATTGACAGGATTGGAAATTGCAAACGCTTCTCTTTTAGATGAGTCAACTGCAGCGGCTGAAGCGATGATTATGTTCTACAACTCTCGTTCCCGTAACGAAGTAAAAGAAGGCAGACACCGCTTTTTTGTTTCTGAATTTGCTTTCCCGCAAACAATCGATGTCCTAAAAGGACGTGCAAATAATTTGGGTATAGAATTAGTCATCGGAAATCCTGATACTTTTGAAGGAGATGCTACATTCTTCGGATCTTTGGTACAATATCCGGATGCTTACGGTAGAATTCCAAATCTTGGAGCTTTTACTTCTAAAATGAAAACCAACGAAATCCGTGTTGCAGTTGCTGCCGATATTCTATCATTGGTGCTCTTGAAATCACCAGGATCATTGGGTGCTGATGTTGTATTCGGTTCTTCTCAACGTTTCGGAGTTCCAATGGGTTACGGTGGTCCTCACGCTGCATTCTTTGCTGCTAAAGATGAGTTCAAAAGAAACATGCCGGGACGTATCATCGGTGTATCAAAAGATGCAGATGATAATTTAGCGTTACGTATGGCATTGCAGACACGTGAGCAACACATCAAACGAGATAAAGCAACTTCAAATATCTGTACGGCTCAGGCACTTTTAGCAGTGATGGCAAGTATGTATGCTGTATACCACGGTCCGGACGGAATGAAAGAAATCGCAAAGGAAATTCACTCAAAAGCTGCTAAAACAGCAAAAGAGCTGAAAAGACTCGGTTTTACGATCGGTTCAAATGAGTTCTTCGATACAGTTTGGATAAAAGGAGTAGATACAGCTAAATTGAAAGCAATTGCCGAAAAAAATGAATTGAATTTCCGTTACATAAATGATAATGAAGTAACAATTAGTTTCGGTGAACCACATACATATAATGATGTTCAAACAATCTTGAACTCATTCGCAAAAATAGTTGATAAAGAAAGTATTTATATTGACATTTTTGAATTTGAAAGTTCATTAACTGCTCAAAACTTGAGAACGGATGCTGTGTTCACGCACGCAGTTTTCAATTCGTACCATTCAGAATCAAAGATGATGCGTTATTTGAAACGTTTGGAGAATAAAGACATTTCCTTGGTTCACTCGATGATTCCATTGGGATCTTGTACCATGAAATTAAATGCAGCAAGCGAATTGTTGCCGATCACAATGCCTGCATTTGCAAACATGCACCCTTTCTGCCCAGTTGATCAGGCAAAAGGATACCATGAAATGTTGATTCAGTTGGAGAAAGATTTATGTGAGTGTACCGGATTTGCGGCTGTTTCTTTACAGCCTAACTCAGGAGCACAAGGTGAATACGCAGGACTGATGGTGATCAAAGCATACCATGAATCACGTGGAGATGCACACAGAAATGTGATTATTATCCCTTCTTCTGCTCACGGAACAAACCCTGCATCTGCAGTAATGGCTGGTTTCGATGTAGTCGTAACAGGCTGTGATGACAACGGAAACGTAAACATTGATGAATTAAGAACCAAAGCAATTGAATTGAAAGATTCTTTGGCAGGTTTGATGATTACCTATCCTTCAACACACGGTGTATTTGAAGAAGGAATCAATGAAATTACATCAATCATTCACGAGAACGGTGGACAAGTATACATGGACGGTGCAAACATGAACGCACAAGTTGGATTAACAAATCCTGGAAATATTGGTGCTGACGTTTGTCACTTGAATTTACACAAAACATTTGCTATTCCTCACGGAGGTGGTGGACCAGGAGTTGGACCAATCGGTGTTGCAAAACATTTGGCTCCGTTCTTACCGGGAAGTCCTTTAATAAAAGCTGGTGGTGAAAAAGCCATTCATGCTGTATCATCTGCTCCATATGGAAGTGCACTTATCTTATTGATTTCTTACGGTTACATCAAAATGTTGGGTGCTATCGGATTAAGAGAATCAACAGAAACTGCGATCTTGAATGCAAACTACATCGCTGCTTCATTGAAAGGTCACTACGACATTTTGTACACAGGTAAAAACGGTACAGTAGCTCACGAAATGATTTTGGATTGCAGAGATTTCAAGAAAAATTCAGACGTAGAAGTGGCCGATATGGCAAAACGTCTGATCGACTTTGGTTTCCATGCTCCAACTGTTTCTTTCCCAGTGG
>CAIUKX010000181.1 GCA_903899795.1 uncultured Flavobacteriales bacterium | reverse complement strand
TTGTTGCCAAAGTATAATTGCCAGGAAATTCTATCTGACCAATGACACTAACTGTTTTTTGAAGTTCATAAATTGGTTTTCTTCGAATTTGAATTACATCGTGAGGTTCTAATAAAATGTTTTTGTTAGATTCATTTTGCATATCAGATATTTCTATACTAATAATTGTGGCAATCTCTTTCTGATCTTTTACGACCTCATCTTTTTTGATCACACGAGATATTTCAATTTTCTTTGAAGCTCCTTCAGAAAAACCGCCAGCTTGAATGATTAAATCAAATAAGGTTAAGTTTGTCACATAAGGATAAAGTCCTGGTTTTCTCACTTCACCACCTACTTGTATTGAAAGATCATCCTTAAAATCAAATAATGAGAATATTAGGACTTCATCTTCTTTTTGTAGTTTAATATTATTAGAAGTATCACCACTCAACACCTTGTTAAGGTCGATACGTAAGATTTCTTTTGAAAAATCAGGTTTGAGGCGTGTTATTTGTGCACTGTTCTTAAAAGCGTCTTCTTTTAAACCATCAGCTTTGTTTATCAAATCTAAAAGTGTCACACCCGGTGTAAAAGAATAATCATCTGGTCTAAAGACTGCCCCCTTTATTGAAATTCTATTTTCAAATCGATTCAAAATAATTCCAACCTTAAATACATCACCAGATTTTGGTTGGTAGTTTTGATATTCATCCTTTCTTAAATCAATAATTCGTAGATCTTTATCAGTGTTTTGTACGAGCTTAATTGTTGATAAATAAGCTGATTCACTGAATCCAGAAAAATATTTGGTTAAATCGTTGAAATTTTCTCCAGGAATAAGTTCAAAAATACCTGGCTTCTTAACTTCACCTTCAATGGAGACTCTACAAGTATATACAGGAATTCGAATTATGTCATTATCCTTTAAACCAATATTATCAGCTTGATCACCAGATATCAAAAATTTGTAGACATCTATTTTCTTGTAAACTTTATTGTCACGAATCAGTTCAATATTTCTATAAGAACCATTATCATCAGGACCACCAGCCATATATAGTGCATTGAATACAGTTGACAGCGATGATATAGAATAATTTCCGGATTTTTTTGCTCCTATAATAGTAACTTTTATAGTTCTAATTCTAGTGAGGGTTACTGACAAATTCGATTGCCCCGATCGAATTGTGCTAAAAACTTTACTACAAGCATTTTTAATCAAAGAATTAGTTGCCTCAAGGCTCATTCCACTTACAACAAACTGTCCGACATTAGGAATACTTATTTTCCCTTCTTTTGAAACAACAGTTTGCGTTGCAAATTCTTGTATACCATAAATAACTATTTGTAATTCATCACCTGCTCCCAATATATAATTTATTGGTGTAGCCATATTGGAATTTGGTTCAAAACTCAAAGCTGGATTTGTAAATATTTCAGATCCAAATATTTTTGAGGAAAATTCTTTAGGGTTTACTATAGGTTCCGCATTTAGTTCTATAGGTTTTAATTCAATTTGAGAACCGATATCGACATTCGTTTTTGGAGCATCATTTTGTAGTTTGGCTTTTAATAAAGAATAATTTGTAGGGCTCATCCCTTTTGCCATAAGAGCAGGTTCTATAGCATCTAGCGTTGTATTATTTTTGTCTAATTCAGCTCTAATTTGTTTAAGATCATTGGCGGATAATTTTTCAACTTTTATTTGACTTAAATCTGTGGCATTTAATATGTTTTGACCGAATGAGATTCTTGGCAAAATCCCGCAGACAAATAAAGCAATAAAAAATGCCATTTTATTAATATTATTAATCATATCGAATTAGTTTTTTTGAAAAAAAATGATTGGATAAAATTACGCTCACTATTCCAAGAACTATTCCTATAGCATCACGGAATAAAAATAATAGAGTATATGTCCTACTTGGAGCCCCTAATTTTGTTATCATCAAGAACATAAAACAACGAAAAAAGTTTATCATAAAATGAGTGAAATTTATTATTTGGTTAAACAAATAACTACTAAGTATAATTATTATAAAATAATAATCATTATGGAACAGAATATATAGTGACCAATGATATGAATAGGTTTAAGAAAATTTCTTGGGGCTGAAAATTGTCATATAGAGAAGGGATCATGGTCAAAATGATTATAGTGATTAATTAAAAAAAAAACGGAATATATATCGCTTCATTTTTCCTTCGATAATACTATATATATTTATAATTTTCGTAGACAGCACTGATTCCATTTTTTAATGATATTTTATGTTTCCATCCCAAAGTATTCATAAGTGTTACATCTTGTTGTTTTCGAAAAGTACCATCAGGTTTTGAAGAATCCCAAATAATTTCCCCGGTGTAACCTACAACTTTTTGAACCGTTTCAGCTAATTCTTTTATCGTTAAATCTATCCCCGTTCCTATATTGATATGTGTTTGGTTGAGCTGGTTATATAATCTGTCTGATGTTACATTTAGCATTGTGAATATGCAAGCATCAGCCATATCATCTACATGCAGGAATTCACGATAAATTTTTCCTGAGCCCCATAAGGTAATATATGTTTGAGAGTTGGTGCTAAAAATTCCATATTTATGAAGTGTTGATAATATTGAGTCTGTTGTATATGAGCCATTTATACCTTCAATAGGCCTTTTATCTAAATCTGTTTTGATGGCATCCCAATTACTTTCCTGAAGACATTTACCAAGATGAAATTTTCTGAACAAAGCAGGTAATACGTGACTTTTTTCCAAATCATAATTGTCATTCGGTCCATATAAATTAGTAGGCATTACGGAGATGAAGTCAGATCCATATTGTCTATAATAAGATTCGCACATTTTGATTCCAGCAATTTTTGCAATTGCATAAGGTTCGTTTGTTTCCTCTAATTTTCCGGTTAACAGGTATTCTTCTTTTAATGGTTGTGGAGCATTTTTAGGATAAATACAAGAACTTCCTAAGAAGAGTAATTTCTTTACACCGTATTTGTGAGAGGAGTGGATAATGTTATTTTGGATCATCAAATTTTCGTAGATGAACTGTCCTCTATATGTATTATTAGCAATAATTCCACCAACTTTGGCCGCGGCAACAAATACATAGTCTGGTTTTTCAACATCAAAGAAATGATTAACAGCCGACTGATTTGTTAGATCAAGTTCTTGCGAAGTTTTATAAATTGTATTCGAAAAACCTAATTTTTCAAGATGTCTATGTATTGCAGATCCTACCATACCCCTGTGGCCAGCAATGTATATTTTTGAATCTTTATCCATTTTTATTGATGTAAAAGATGAGAAGCTGAATAGAAATTATTCGAAATAATTAAAAGTTTTGTAACCACCATCTTTCAAATATTGGTCTTTTTGCATCAACTTAACATCATTTTTCATCATATCTTTTACAAGATCTTTTAAATCATACTCGGGAACCCAACCTAATTTATTTTTTGCTTTTGAAGCATCTCCAATTAATAATTCAACTTCAGTTGGTCTGAAATATTTCGGATCAACAGCTAGTACTTCTTTACCAATTTCAATCTGAAATTCGGGATTATTACATGCTTTAACAAATGCTTTTTCGTTAACTCCAGTCCCTTTAAATTCTAATTCAATTCCAACTTCTGTGAATGCCATTCGAACAAATTCCCTGACAGGTGTAGTGGTACCTGTTGCGATGACCCAATCTTCTGCCTCATCTGCCTGAAGAATCATCCACATCATACGTACATAATCTTTTGCATGACCCCAGTCACGTTGTGCATCCAGATTACCGAGGTAAAATTTATCTTGGAATCCAAGTGCTATTCTAGCTGCTGCCCGTGTAATTTTCCTTGTTACGAAGGTTTCGCCACGAATAGGTGATTCATGATTGAATAATATTCCATTACAAGCATACATATTATATGCCTCACGGTAATTGACTGTAATCCAAAAAGCATACATTTTTGCAACCGCATATGGACTTCTAGGATAGAAAGGTGTTGTTTCAGTTTGAGGAACTTCTTGAACTTTACCATACAGCTCTGAAGTTGAAGCTTGGTAAATACGTGTCTTTTTTTCAAGTCCAAGTAATCGAACTGCATCTAAGATTCTTAAAGTTCCAAGTCCATCAGCATTTCCTGTATATTCAGGGGTTTCAAATGAAACATGTACATGGCTCATGGCTGCAAGATTATAAATTTCATCGGGTTGTATTTCTTGAATGAGGCGTATCAGATTTGTACTATCTGTCATATCGCCATAATGCAAGATGAAATTTTTATTTTCTAAATGAGGATCTTGATATAAATGATCTATTATATCTGTATTAAATAAAGAAGA
>CAIUKX010000180.1 GCA_903899795.1 uncultured Flavobacteriales bacterium | reverse complement strand
TATGGAAACGATGAAAATGATCCTCAATATTGGAAAAACAAGTATCTAAAATTACTTGAGGAATATAATGAGTTACTGAAGGCAAAAATGAAAAATTGATTATTTGTCAACAAAGTAAATTCTCGTTCTTCCGATTTCTGTTCGACTTTTTTCTGGATTCCAAAAATAGATTTTCAACTGATCATCTGGTAAGATCCCATCTGGTAAATCAAAGGCTGTAAAGAAATTGGCTGATTGGCCGATTGGATTTAATCGGGATTGATCATATGCTTGATACAAAAGAGGATCTTTACCATTCATGAGAATTTCTCCGTTCCTTTCTAGTGTGACGACAAAGTAGAAAGGTGTTGATTTCGAGAGTTCCCCGACCGATTTTAAAAGCAGATACTGATTGGGATGAAGAGATTTTTGAATATCTCCGATATTTATCTTTTGTTCACCCATGAATTCATCAGAAGTAATGACCTTTTTGACGGGTTGAGTTAAGATCCCACTTGTTTCTTTTAATTTTCTTCTCCCTTTTTTTGAGTATAACCGGAAAGCACTGTTGAAATACGTATTTTGTTCTAAAGTTCTAGGGAAATAGTTGAGTATTACTTCATAATATATGGGAAGATGGAAGCTATTGCTCCAGGAATAGACAAACTGTTTTTTTGTGCTATTTTTTGCTCGATCAGCTAATTGGTAAACAGTTTCTGGACTTGACCAGTCGGTAATAGGTTCTTTTAGAGGTTGGTTTAAGTAATAATTGAGGTATTCAACATTATTATAGTTAGATGCAAATTCGCAGTTTTGATTCTCATGGTGCAGTTGAAGAAGATTAATTTTTCGACCTAATTCTCGGAAAACTCCAAAATTTTCAGGTTGCAAAAGATGTCCGATTATTATACTGTGCAATCCAATAATGATAGGGAAAGTAAAAGTAAAGTTGAGAAAAAGGGATCGCTTAATTTGGCCAAATTTTCGAAATAAAAAAAGAAATAGAAAAGGAAGAATAAAGAGCAAAACTAAATCTCTCAAGACAGGCGTATAAAAAATCGAAATAAGATGTCCGGTTATGTATGTGACCACAAAAATAGCCAAAGCAAATAATTCTTCCTTCGTCAGGTATTTGTGATTTTTGAATGTTGGTATGAGGAGTCCTAAAAAAAGCATAAAGACAAACCAGGAGTGATTAAAAAACGTTCCAAAAAACTGGAGAACCCAATAACTTTTAGGTGCAGGAAGCCAACCTAGGCCTCCGACATTTAACTGATATTGGGTGACTGGCCAATGTGGCAAAAAGCAGAGAACAGCAATTACTCCACAAATGACAAGATCGAGTTTTCGTTTTCTGTTGAGATAGAAAAGTCCTATGATTCCAATAATTCCTGCAGAAAGAAATGCAAAGTAATGGGAGGTCATGGCGCCTAAAAAACCAAGAATAATTCCAAGGTGCCACAGGTTAATTTTTTTACTCGATCGATTGATTTCTAGAAGAGATAAAAAACAAAGCAATAAAAAGAATGTCCCGGAATTATAAGGGCGTGCAAGAGTTGTATTAATGATTGTGAAAGTCAAACACGTGTACAAAGCAATAATTCCTAACCCTGTATTTTTGGAAAAGAAGCGATTCGAGATCGTATAAATTAATGTTGAATTAAGGGTGTAAAAGAGTAAACCTGTAGATCGAATCGCCCATTCAGAATCACCAAAAACCTTGACCCAGAGATGTAAAAATGCTTGGTAGAAAACCGGATGCATATCACCGACTTTTACACCTTGATTCCAAAAAGTCGTCCAGTCATCAAATCGTGTTCTGTACCAGGCACTCAATTCATCGTTTGAAAGTCCTTGAAATTCAATAAACAAAACACGTAACAAAAGTCCTAAAAGAAGAAGCCCTAAAAAGACTTGATGACTTTTGAAAAATGTGTTAAGTCCCGATTTAGCCATATAATTCCTGACGTGTTTTTTCGTAAAGAACAATTCCAGCGGCAACACCGACATTCATAGAAGCAATTTCTCCACGCATTGGGATTCTTGCTTTGATGTCGGCCATATTCAATAAGTCAGAAGTAACACCATCTTCTTCTGATCCCATAATAATGGCTACCGAACCTCTCAAATTGACTTCGTATAAAGGAATTTTTGTTTTTTCAGTACAAGCAACAATTCTTAAACCGCATTGTTGAAGATAAAAAAGGGTGTTTTTTATGTTGTCAGATTTACAAACCGGAATTCTATTCAAAGCACCTGCTGAAGTTTTGATGGCATCAGAAGTTACTTGAACTGATCCTCTCGAAGGAATGATGATGGCATCTACGCCTTGGCATTCAGCTGTTCTTGCGATTGCTCCGAAGTTGCGGACATCAGTGATTCTATCCAAAACCAGGAATGTAGGTTTTTCTCCCTTCGCTAATTTTTCTTCAGCCAACTTTTCAGCAGAGAAATAAGTAATAGGTGCTACATATGCAATTACTCCCTGGTGATTGTTCTCAGTGATTTTATCCAATTTTTCAACAGGAACAAACTGCAGATAATAATTTTTATCTGCTAACGTTTCTTTTAATTCTTGAAAAAGATCTTTGTTAATCCCTTTCTGGATCATAATCTTATTGATCTCACGATTTGCTTTGATTGCCTCAATCACAGCACGCACTCCAAAGATAAACTCGTCATCACTTTCTTTTCTTTCTCTTTTTTGAAAATCACGCGATTTGAAATCTCCATGATTGGAAAAAGATTCTTTTTTCTGAAACGAATCTTTTTTACTATAGTTTTTTTTATTTTCCATTTCCTTTTTGTTAAAACCTTGCATTGCAACGGCTTTACCGTCTAGTATTTTATATCGAATTCTACCTCCACATCGTCTCCCAATGTTTTGGCAACAGGGCAGGCTTTTCCTGCTCTGATTACTTTTTCAGCAGTTTCTTCATCCCAATTATTTCCGGTGAGATCCATTTTCAAAATCAATTTCCCGATTCTTCTTGGATTTGATTCCATGATCTTTTCTACTTCAGCTGTAGCATGATTAAAAGTATAACCATGACTGGCGCAAAAGATCCCCATAATGGTAATCATGCAAGAACCATAGGCTTTTGCAATAAGATCAGTTGGAGAAAATGCTTCTCCTTTACCATTATTGTCGGTTGGAGCATCTGTAATAAAAGTTTGTCCGGATTTCGTATGCGTACAGCTTGTACGCAATTCACCTAAATATTCAACAGTTGAAGTTATCATGACGAAGAATTTTCTACAAAATTACTTCTTTTTACGGATAATCAACTTTCTAAATCAATGTCAGACATCAAGTTGTTTAAAATTACTTCTTTGTCATAATTTTTGGATCTTTCGATTGCATTTTTTCTGAATGATTTTTGACTGCGCGGCTTTGAGAAATAAGTGATAACGGAGTTCAGCATTTCATTTTTTCCTGAGCTTAAAAAACCAGATTTTCCATGTTCAATGATGTCTTTTGGACCTTTTGCTTTATAAGCTGTAACAGGCAATCCACAGCTTAAGGCTTCTAAGACAACGCAACTGAATGTGTCATATTTGGAAGGTAGAATCAGTAAATCAGCTGAAGAATAGATTTCTGCCAGTTTTTCTTTGGTTTTCCATCCGAGAAACACAGCATCCGGTAAACGTTCGCGCAGCATTTTTTCTTCGGGACCTTCACCGACGAATACGAGTTTTAAATTATTCAATTCGATTTTTGCCGATTCATAGACATCGATAATGTCAGGTAATCCTTTTTCCAGGCTAAATCGTCCGACGTATAATAGGATATTGTCTTCTTCCTCACAATTGAAAATTTCGGATTTATTGGCATTTCGCGGATAAAATGCTTCATTTTTCCAGTGTGCAGTGAGATGAACATCTTCTTCTTTAAAGTTCATTTCAATTCCCGTTAACCATTTTTTATGATCTGAATTCAGGACAAACAGTTTATCAAATCCTTGGTAATAAGCTCTTAAAAACCTTCTGATCCGGTTCATGTTGTGCATGTCCATATTCATGGTTTTTCTCGCAAAGGTTAACCAATCGGTGTGCATATAGAAATAAGCAGGAAGCGTATATGCATTTTTCAAGTAAAGTCCCAAAACTCCCATTATTCCTTCTGTTGAACACATGATTCTATCGTACTCATTTTCCAGAAACAAATGATGAATTTCATTGAAATTCGGAATTCGGATGCTTTGTTCTTTGTAGAAAGGAACTGAAAAATCAGTTAAAGGTTGTATGACAATCAAATGATCATCTGGGATAACCGTCTTACTACAAACCAAAATATCAATCGGCAGATTTCTTCTTTTGATTTCCTTGTGAATATCTTGTAGAACACCTGAAACACCATTGTTGTCATCAAACGTATCGGTTAGCCATAACATTCTTTTGGGATGTTTATACTTGTCAAAACGTTTGGAGAAATCATTCAAAAGCGGTCGTGCATTGTAGAGAACTTTGCTACTTGTAAAATTGGCACCGAGTAAAATGGTTGAAGTAAGAAAAGGAAAGGTTATCCCATCCAAAAATCCTGAAAAGTCAGGCTTCGATAGTCGTTTGTTTTTTTGTTTTTTTGAAATCTTGTGGTTAAAAAGTGCTCTGAAATCACTTGGAATTTCCAGTTGACTGATCACGTCGGTCAATTTTATATTTTTAAAATGGTCATCAGCGAATAATTGAGTGAGTTTAATATCCAATCTAGAAAATAGAATATTATTCAAATGTGTACTGATGGTGTTAATCGCATCATTGAATTCCCGAATCATTTTTTCAGGTTCCAACTCATGCGCTTTTGCAATGCGAATGGCTTGATCGTAAACAGGTTTATATGCTTTTGGTAATAACAGTCTTTTGGATTTTGAAGGAACTTTTCCGGTTAAGCAGTCATGGAAAAGAGAAACAAATCGCATTGTTTTTTTATTTCGGCTGAGTTCAGAAAAAGCATTTGAAACCAATAATGCCAGGATTTTATCTTTCAACGATCCCTTATGTAGGAGGATTCGGAACAATCCAGGATCTTCTTTGTGCATAGCAATTTGACAAACGTAGTCTAAAAAAGCAACTGTTAGTTTTTCGGAATTTTGATGTGTTCCATAAGGAATCATAGCTCCTTTTTTTATTGCTTCAAGTGCTAAATCAGAAAGTTTTTCTGTTTTTTTTCTTTCTTTCAAATTCGGAACATGCAAATAGGTTCCGGTCTGACCTGAGAATATGCCCATGTGACTGTCAGATCCTGCCGAAAGTGATTTTGTGTAACGGTTTTTACAATACATCTCAATATCCACATTGAATCGCTTTGCGTCTTCCTCAATTTGATCAGGTGTGATCGATTCCAGCCATGTTTTGACTAGCATATTTTGCCATGTATCGCGTTGACCGTTGAGTACTTCAAACCGTTCAAAAACGAGTGACATCTTACTGAAGAAATCAAAGGTGGGGATTCCTTCAGTAATATAGTGATAAAGCGGATGGGCCCAGATGGTTGGTATATCGTTGGTGTTGGTATATTGTAAAAATTGATAGATGTTTTTTCTTAATTTATTCAGTGTTTTTTCCTGGTCTTCTGTAAATCCGTAGGTGAGGACATGAATCCCAACGTTAAAATCAGGAACAAAGCAACTGAATTCCGTTCCAACAAGTACATCAACTCCTTTTTTCTGTAAGTCGAAGCAGGAACGTGCATTGTTGTGATTCGTGATTGTAATGACATCTACTTTATTTTTTTTCAGTGTCTTGATTAAATTTTCAGTTGGTAACCAGGTTTCCGGAACATTCAAAATTCGTCCCATCAATTCATCCGGTACATTGCTATTGAAATCGTGACAATGCAAATCGATTTTAATCAATTCATGAGCAGGATATTTTGTTTTCTCAGTTTTTAAAAACTCTTTCAAATCACGTGTTAATCCTTGTTGAAGCGTAGTTGTTGTTTGAGTTGGACTAGTCATTTATCTTTCATTTGTATAGAATACAATTTTATTCAAAATAGGGGAGATTCACTTTTCGTCAGTATAACTTTAATGTTATCATATCAGAACAATTTATTTGTAAAAATTAATGATTTATTAATGTGTAAGTTTTTGTAAATAAGTTGTTTAATTTTTCTGTTTGCTGGAGTTAGAATTTACACTTTGTTAATCGATCCAAATTTTCTAGTGAATTAAAGCTGATTTGTTGCAAATAAAAATGAGTAAATCCGGACGATACGTTTTATATTTGTAGAAAATAAGGTGTTATGACTGAAATAATCGACGAAGAGAATCTGTTGAGTCGACCTAGAAAGCCGAAATGGTTGAAAGTGAAGCTTCCAACTGGTGAGAATTACCGAAAAGTCAGAGCTTTGGTTACAGAGCATAAATTGCATACCATCTGTGAAAGCGGAAGTTGTCCGAATATGGGAGAATGCTGGGGAGAAGGAACGGCTACTTTCATGATTTTAGGAAATATTTGTACACGTTCATGTGGTTTTTGCAATGTTCAAACCGGCAGACCAGATGAAGTGGATATATATGAACCGGGAAGAGTTGCACAAAGCGTTAAATTGATGGGTGTGAAACATGCTGTCATCACTTCGGTTGACAGAGATGATCTGAAAGATGGAGGTTCTGAAATTTGGGCTCAGACTATTCGTGCCATTCGTCAACAATCACCGATTACAACTTTGGAAACCTTGATTCCTGATTTTGCAGGGAAATGGGAGAATCTTCAGGTAATTATTGATGTCGCTCCGGAAATTGTATCTCATAATTTGGAAACGGTTCGCAGATTGACAAAACAGGTGCGGATTCAAGCAAAATATGATAGAAGTTTAGAGGTTCTGTTCCGTTTGAAGAAAGGTGGAATGCGAACAAAATCGGGTGTGATGCTTGGTTTGGGTGAGTCACATGAAGAAGTCATTGAAACGATGCAGGATTTGAGAAGTGTCGATGTCGATATTTTAACCTTAGGCCAGTATCTGCAACCATCACCGAAACATTTACCGGTTGAAGAATTCATCACTCCCGAGCGATTTGAAGAATACAGGATTCTAGGAAAGGAAATGGGATTCAGATATGTGGAAAGCGGACCTTTAGTAAGATCTTCCTACCATGCCGAAAAACATTTGTTTTAATGAGGAACTTTTTTTCTCTGATTCTGTTATCCCTGCTTTTTGTAAGATGCTCGGGTGATAATGCGACAGAACAACCGGAAGTCAAAAAAGCAGAACGATCTGTATTTCAGCAAGATTTCCATAAAAAATGGAAAGGTACAATCGGTAAGTATAAAGTGACGATTGAACTTTCCAAAACGGATACACTTTTATCAGGAACATACTATTACAACGAGGTTGGAATGCCGATAAGTCTTTCAGGGGCTATGGACTCTGCCGGGAATTTTTCGTTGACAGAAAAGAATGAAAATTTTGATATCATAGGTACTTTCACTGGAAAGCTAACAACAAATCATCAGTTGAGGGGATATTGGCAAAATCCGAAGAATAAAAAGCGGTTGGATTTTTTATTTGAAGAAACCGAACAACCTTTTGTGACAGTTGGCTATGAAGATTTCAATGCTGAGAATTGTATTCAAGCAGATCAAAACAGATCAAAATCTGTTGAAGAAATGAATTATTGGGACACACTTTGTACTTCTTTGTCCATTCATTTGATGAAAGTTTCGGCAGAAAATGAGGATGTTGCTGATCGAATTAACAAAATAATTGAAGAAGAGATCACTTCAGGTAGTGAGGATTATGTAGAATTGAAGGTTCAATCTGCTGAAGAATTTGCCCGAATTGTGAAAAACAAACCCTTGGAATTTGGTTTTGAATTAGAATTGTTTTGCAATTTGGTAGCTACTCATGAAGGAATTTTATGTATCAGTCTTGGAGAATACAGTTATGGTTTCGGTGCTGCCCATCCGAATCATGGATCCCAATATTACAATTTTGATTTGTCTTCCGGAAAGTTAATTCATCTAAAAGATTTATTATTGCCCAGTTTTAAGCAGAAACTCAATCGGATTGCCGAGAAAAATTTTATCAAAGCAAATGGAGACGAAGGCTGGGATTTTGAAAAGGGAAAATTTGAGTTGAATGAAGATTTTACGATCACAACAAAAGGACTTTTATTTTCATTCGATCCTTATGAAATAGGTTCCTATGCTGCCGGAAGTCCTGAAGTATTCATTACTTACAAAGAAATGAGGGAATTCATAAATCCGGATGGTTTGCTCAAACAATTTATAAAATAGAGAGAATGAAAGTTGAAATTTGGTCCGATATCATGTGTCCGTTTTGCTATATTGGTAAAAGGAATTTTGAATTTGCTTTGAAAGAATTTGCAAACAAAGAGGAAATTGAAATAGAATGGAAAAGCTTTCAGTTGGACCCAACCATTCCGAAATCTTTCGAGAATACGACTAGTATTTATGAATACCTGGCTGCCAAGAAAGGAATGACAGTTGAACAATCCAAAGACTTACACAAAAATGTTGTGGAGACCGCCCGAAAAGTTGGTCTAGAGTATAATTTCGATAAAGCAGTCATTGCTAATTCATTCGATGCGCATCAGCTGATTCAATTAGCGAAAACAAAAGGTTTGGGTGATGAAATGGAAGAAGCATTATTCAAGGCCTATTTTACGGATGGTGCAGATATGGGGAATCATGAAACCTTGATTTCAATCGGGACTTCAATAGGTATGGAGGCACAAGATATTCAAAGAGTATTGAGTACAAATGAGTTTACAACACACGTTGAAGCTGATATAGAAGAAGGTCATCAATTAGGAGTAAGAGGAGTTCCGTTCTTTGTTTTTGATCGAAAATATGCAGTTTCAGGCGCTCAGCCTGTGGATGTTTTTTTAAATGCTTTGAAGCAATCGTATTCCGAATCAATCGGTGAAGGTTCGACTTGTACATCTGAAGGAGGATGTTGCTGATTTTTTTGGAATCCCGAACTTTTAATTCGGTAAAAAATCCTCCGTTTGGATTTGAAAATAGAAAGAATCAGATTTAACACATTTAGGTGCTTTTATATCACTTATTATTATTGAGAAATTCTAACTTTGTCAAAAATTGTATAAAATGAGCACTTACGATATTACAGTTATTGGTTCCGGACCAGGTGGATATGTTGCAGCAATCCGTTGCGCACAATTAGGATTGAAAACAGCGATCATCGAAAAATATGATACTTTGGGAGGTACTTGCCTCAATGTAGGTTGTATCCCATCAAAGGCATTGTTGGATTCTTCCGAACATTTTCACAATGCAAAGCACAATTTTGCTGAACACGGAATTGAAGTAAGTGGTTTGAAAGCCAATTTGAAACAAATGATCGACCGCAAGCGTGATGTTATTGCTCAGACTTGCAATGGAATCAAGTTTTTGATGGACAAAAATAAAATCGATGTCTATACAGGAGTTGGTTCAATCGTTGACAAAACGACAATCAAAATCAAGGACAAAGAAGGTAACGAAACGCAGATTTCCACAAAAAATATGATTTTGGCTACAGGGTCAAAACCAAATTATTTCCCAGGAATGGAGCCTGATAAAAAACGTATTATTACTTCTACAGAAGCTTTGGAATTGACTGAGATTCCGAAAAGAATGCTGGTAATTGGAGGAGGTGTAATCGGATTGGAATTAGGATCGGTTTATGCACGCTTAGGAACAGAAATTGAAGTGATTGAGTTTGCAGATACGATTATTCCTACGATGGATAGAACTTTAGGTAAAGAATTGACGAGAGTTCTCAAAAAAGAAGGATTCAAATTCAACCTGCAACACAAAGTTCAAAAAGTTGAAAATACAGGTAAAGGGGTTAAATTAACTGCTTTGGATAAAAAAGATCAGGAAGTAACTTTCGAAGCTGATATTTGTCTCGTTGCTGTTGGAAGAAAAGCATATACCGAAGGATTAGGATTGGAAAATGTTGGACTTTCAGTAAATAACCGAGGTCAAATAGATGTAAATGATCACTTGCAAACAGCTGTTCCAACTATTTTTGCGATTGGTGATGTAGTGAGAGGAGCTATGTTGGCTCATAAAGCAGAAGAAGAAGGCGTTTTTGTTGCTGAGTTTGTAGCAGGACAAAAACCGCATATGAATTACGACTTGATTCCAGGTGTGGTTTACACATGGCCGGAAGTTGCAGCTGTTGGAAAAACAGAAGAAGAGTTAATTGCAGCCGGAAGAGAATATAAAGTTGGATCTTTCCCAATTAAAGCATTGGGTAGAGCAAGAGCAAGTATGGATACTGCAGGATTAATTAAAATTTTGGCAGATAAAAGTACGGATGAAGTTCTTGGAGTTCACATGATCGCTCCACGGGCAGCGGATTTAATTATGGAAGCAGTGGTAGCAATGGAATACAGAGCTTCAGCAGAAGATATCGCTCGTATTTGTCACCCGCACCCAACATATTCTGAAGCTGTAAAAGAAGCTGCTTTGGATGCTACTGGAGGAAGAGCATTACATGTATAATACTAGACATAATATAGTTAGAAAAACACTTCGTTTTCGGAGTGTTTTTTTTTGTAAATTATTTTTGTACTACTTCAGAACAAATTCCCATTCAAATAGAATATCAAACCAATCAAACTATTTCTTAATTTTGAGAGGTCGCAATGACCGATTTTTACACACGATTTACTAGTACGAATGAAATTTTTCTTGTCAGTTTTTTTAATGATCAGTGTTTTTTCTGTTTTTGCACAGGAAAATCATACGCTGAGCGGACATATTTCAGATTCAAAATCGGGTGAAATGCTTATCGGAGCGCAAGTTTATTTTCCATCGATCAAACAAGGGACATCAACCAATAACTATGGTTTTTATTCCATAACAGTACCAAAAGGAGTTTATATTGTTGAGTTCAAATTCTCCAATTTAGATCCTTTTTCGAAAGAATTTAATTTGAATTCCGACACGGTTTACAATCATGAATTCACATCTAAGGATCAAGCTTTACAGGAAGTCGTTGTTAATGCAAAAAAAGGATCGAATGTCAAAGACACCAAAATTGGACAAATGGAATTGGGGATTGATGTTATCAAGTTGCTTCCTGCATTCATGGGAGAAGTTGATGTATTAAAATCAATTCAGCTTTTACCCGGAGTATCGTCGGTGAGTGAAGGTGGACAAGGATTTTATGTGAGAGGAGGTGGGCCGGATCAAAATTTGGTTTTGTTGGATGAAGCTACTGTTTATAATGCTTCGCACCTTTTTGGATTCTTTTCTGTTTTTAATTCGGATGCCGTTAAAAGTGTCAATCTCATCAAAGGTGGAATGCCGGCAAATTTCGGGGGAAGGATGTCTTCCGTTTTAGAAGTCAATATGAATGAAGGAAATAACAAGCGTTTTAAAGTCAAAGGAGGTTTGGGACTTATTTCTTCTCGTTTGACAATCGAAGGACCCTTAAAAAAGAATAAGGGATCGTTTATTATTTCAGGAAGAAGGACATACATTGATGTTTTAATGAAACCGTTTATTTCTAAATCTTCCGGTTTTGCAGGTACCAGTTATTTTTTCTATGATTTAAATTTCAAAGCGAATTATAGATTGGGACCGAAGGATAAGATTTTCTTGAGCGGGTATTATGGAAAAGATAAGTTTTCATTTAATGATGCAAAGAATGGTTTTTCTGTGAATATGCCTTGGGGAAATGGTATTGCTGCACTTAGATGGAATCACGTTTTTGGACAAAAAACATTTATGAATGTCAGCAGTACAATTACTGATTACCAATTTAGCTTTGGTTCGAAAGCCGACCAATTCAGTTTTAATTTGTTTTCGGGAGTGAGAGATATCGGCGGAAAAGTGGATTTTTCATATTACCCCAATAATCGCCATAAAATCAAATATGGATTGGATTACACACATCATACGTTTACACCAACAAGTGTAGCGGTTTCCCAGGCAGATACAAAGTTTGATACTGGTCTGGCACAACGTTTGTTCAGTCACGAGACAGCAATTTATGCGTTGGATGATTTTGATCTGAATTCCCGTATTCGCGTGAATGCAGGTTTGCGTTATAGTATGTATCAGCAGGTAGGGCCGTTTACACGCTACGTGAAGGGATTTATGAATGCTCCCGATTCAACGATTGTGTATAAAAAAGGAGATTTGATTAAATTCTATAATGGATTGGAACCACGACTTTCTTTTCGTTTTCTGCTCAATGAAAAAAGTTCTATTAAAGTTGGATACTCCTACAATTATCAATACGTTCATCTGACATCTTTAAGCGCAGTTTCTCTTCCTACCGATATTTGGTATCCTTCCACAAGTCTCGCTAAACCACAAAAAGGCTGGCAGCTGACAGCAGGTTATTTCCGGAATTTCCTGAATGATAAAATTGAGACTTCAGTGGAGGTGTATTACAAGGGAATGAATAACTTGATCGAATACAAAGAAGGGGCTTTACCTCAGGATAATGTGAAAGACAATACAGATAATTTGTTGACGTTTGGAAGAGGATGGAGTTATGGTGCAGAATTTTTTATCAAAAGGACTTTTGGAAAATTAACAGGTTGGATAGGTTATACTTTAGCGAAAACGGAACGACAATTTGCAGCTTTGAATTACGGAAAACCCTTCCCTGCAAAATATGATCGTCGGCATGATTTATCGGTAGTTGCCAGTTATAAACTTTCGGATCGGTGGGTGTTTAGCAGTACGTTTATTTATGCAACAGGAAATACTTTAACTTTGCCAACAGCCTGGTATGTACAGGATCAAAATTTATTGTTTGATTATGGGGCACGGAATTCAACACGAATGGCACCTTACCATCGATTGGATTTGGGAGCTACTTTTTATGGAAAAACCTACAAAACGATAACCAATGAAGAGACAGGTGAAGTTTCCAAAGTGAAGAAAAAATGCAAAAGCAATTGGTCATTCTCAATTTATAATGTATACAACAGAGCCAATCCTTTTTTTCTGTATATTGACAGCAAAGGAACATTGTTGGGAGGTGATTTTAAATTGAGTGTGAAACAAGTTTCATTATTCCCAATCATACCGAGTGTGACGTGGAATTTTGAATTTTAATACTGTAGGGTTGATCGTGATCAACCCGGATGATGAAATAAAAGAAATTAATTAAATAAAATGGTTGATCGCGATTAACCCGAAAAAAGACGAATGAAGAATATTTTTTACATAACAACTCTATTATTCTTGCTTTTGCAAAGCTGTACGAAGGAGGTAAAAGTTGATATACCTGGTTATGAAAAAAAGCTGGTAATTGACGGAAGTATTTCAACTGGTCAACCTCCATTGATCTTATTGTCAAGTTCTAAAGATATTTATTCAGAAACCAGTCAAAGTGCTTTTTTAGCTGGTTTTGTTTCTGGGGCAACAGTTACAGTTTCAGATGGAACTACATCGGTTGTCTTGGATGAGGTTTGTACAGACAATCTTCCTCCGGGAACAGAAGCCTTTGCCGCGCAATTGTTTGGGATTCCGGTAAGCCAATTAGCCAATTATCATTTATGTGCTTATACTTCGTTCAATTCGGTGATTTTTGGACAAGTTGGTAAAACCTACAATTTGACGGTTGTCTCAGATGGAAAAACGTATACAGCAAGTACTATGATTGTTTCACCAACAAGTTTGGATAAGGTTTTTTGGAAGTCAGACACTTATCCGGATTATGGTTACTCATGGGCTACATTATCTGATCCTCCGGGACAATACGATGCCTATATGTGGGAAGTCAAGCGAATCAACAAAGGAACAACCGGAAAGCCAAAAGATGAGTTTTTCATGAAGACGTATACACCTGTTTTCGATGATTCTTTTTTTGATGGTTTGACTTTTGATTTCTTTTATGAAAACCCATTCAGCTATCATGATTCAACTTTCAATCAAAATTACCTCGGCTACTATGAAATAGGTGACACGGTAGTTGTGAAACTTTCTAAAATGGATAAAAATGTGTATCAGTTTTACGAAAAGAAATACGTTCAATTGACGACCTCAGGAAATCCATTTGCAACGCCCACAAACATTCCAACCAATATTATCGGTGGAGCTTTAGGTGTTTGGGCAGGGTTTTCACCAAGTTATGATACCTTGATTTGTAAACCTTAGATCCGTTGCATTGCAACGGATCTAAGGAATTTTATTCATTAGCAAATTCAGCTAATTCAAGCCAGCGTTCTGTTTTTGTTTCTAATTCATTAATGACATCAGTCATTCTGTTTCCTGCATCAATTAATTCTTTGTTGGAGAGCGATGGATCAGAAAGTTTTTGAGTAAGAATGCCTTTTTCATTTTCCAATTTTTCCAAATCAGCCTCGATGTTTTTAAACTCAACTTTCTCCTTGAAGTTTAATTTTCGTTTTTCCTGTGGTTTTTCGACTTGAATAACGGGTTGAATTTCTACAACTTTCTTTTCACTTTGTGCTTTTTTATCTTCACGGTTTTGTTGTGCAAGGTTTTGACGGTAGATTGTGTAGTTTCCGAATACATCTTTGATTTCTCCTGTACCATCAAAGACAAACAGGTGATCTACCATTTTATCCATGAAGTAACGGTCGTGTGAAACAACGATCAGGCAACCTTGAAAATTCCGAAGATATTCTTCCAGAACACTCATTACGAAAATATCAAGATCGTTAGTAGGCTCATCCAGAATCAGGAAATTTGGATTTTTCATCAAAACTGTCATCAATTTGAGACGACGTTTTTCTCCTCCGCTTAATTTATATACGTAATTGTACTGCATATCTCTCGGGAAAAGAAATTTTTCCAGAAAATAAGCGGCACTCATCGTTTTTCCTTTTTCAAGCGGAATATATTCGGCGATATCCCGAATTACATCGATTACTTTTTTGTCTTCATCGACTTGGATTAAATCCTGATTGAAGTATCCGAAAGTGATGGTGTCACCAATGGAGATCGTTCCTTTATCTAAAGGTTCTAGTCCTTGAATCATATTTAGAAAAGTAGATTTACCGGTTCCGTTGTTACCGACAATTCCAACCCGTTCTTTGCGTTTTACAACGTATGTAAAATCATTGATGATTTTTTTGTCACCAAAGGCTTTGTTCATCTTGTGGATTTCCAATATTTTCGAACCTAGTCTTTCCATTTTGACAGGAATATCCAACTCGTCTTCATTGATGCGTTGTGTCGCTACTTGTTTCAAATCCTGAAACGAATCAACTCTTGCTTTTTGTTTGGTTCCCCGGGCTTTTGGTTGACGACGGATCCAGTCCAGCTCTTTTCGCATTGTATTACGAGCCTTGTCAATGGTCGACTCCAATTGCTCTTGTCGCTCCGCTTTTTTCTCCAGATAATAAGAGAAATTACCTTTGTATTTATAGATTGTTTGATCTTCCAATTCCAAAATAGTATCACAAACCACTTCCAAGAAATAACGGTCGTGAGTAACCATCAAGATTGTTGATTTTGACTTTGAAAGATATTCTTCCAGCCATTCAATCATGTCCAAATCCAAGTGATTGGTAGGCTCATCCAAGATCAAGAAATCGGGTTCACCGATTAAAACTTTGGCCAATGCAACTCGTTTTTTTTGTCCACCGGAGAGACTTTCGATTCGTTGAGTCGTATCTTCCAGTTTGAGGACAGCCAAAATTTGGTGCACTTTGTTTTCGGTGTCCCAAGCATTCAATTCAGTGATGGTTTCAAACGATTTAGAAATTGCATCTTCATCTCCCGAAAGCATCGCCAAATTGTAAGCTTTTACAGCTTGAAGTTCAGGTAAATCATGGGAAAAAACTTCTTCCATGATGGTATGATTTTCTTTCAGATTTTCGGATTGTTCCATGAATGCGACACGAATGCCGTTTCTGAAAACGATTCTTCCGGTATCAACTTGATCCAAATCAATTAAACATCTCAAAAGTGTGGTCTTTCCACTTCCGTTTTTTGCTACAATAGCTACTTTTTGACCTTGATCAACCCCAAATGTAAGGTCTTTAAATATTGTTCTTGCACCAAATGTTTTGGTGATGTTTTCTACGGAAAGAAGATTCATGATTAACGGAGACGATTCAATGAATCGAGCAATTTTTTGTCGCGTTTAATGCCATTATTGGCTAAAAATAAGAATGGAAACCCTATAGCAAGAATGTAGAATCCTGAACCAATCATCGCGTTTGCTGGCATCCCATCGATTTTAATGTCGTGCATGAAATAAACGATCACTATACCGATAATTTGTATACCATATAAAAGTGCGGCAATTCGAGTGATCATACCTTGACGATTGAGGTTTTTGAATGAAAAAATGGCGAAAAGCACAAGCCCGATTGTCAGCACAGAAAGAATGTAAAAAGGCAGATTAAGTGAGCTTTGGTAAGATGTTTTTTCTTGATCCGTGATTCCATAGATAGTCATCTGATACGTTTGAATCGTGCTTCCGATGAAATAGATTAAGACACTTCTTCCAAAAAGCACAACAGAAAGACAGATTGCTGAAGCTAAAAGATAGACTGTTTGAATGCGTTGAATCATACTGTTTATTATTTCTTGCAAAGATAGGAAAGACTTTAGAAAATAGTAACCAGAGTTCGATTAATATTTAGGAATGAAATTCTATTACTTATTCCCTTTTTAGAGCAAAAAAATCAACTTTCAAATCTTTTACTGTGGTCGGTGGAGCACCTTTTAGCAGTCGGATTGTTATGAAATCAAAAGTTGAATAGCTTTTTTTGTAGTCGAAATCTCTTGAAAATTTTTGAATTTGATCGACATGATCGATATCGAAACCAATAAATTGTGGACTCATTGTTGTTGATTTACCATCTTTAAACAAACGAATTTCAAATGCAGGATTACTTTCTGGATTACTAATTTTCATTTCTCCTGAAATACGAATTCCAACATTTGAGTTTATCCAACTGGAATCGGGAACAAAAAGTATACTCGGATCTATCATATCTTGTTTTAGTACAATTTCTTTAGATTGCGAAACATTGATTCTTTTTCCTTTTATGGGTGAATAATCGAAATATAGAGTCTTCTGATGTATAATCAGCGAAGAAGAAATATGATCTTCTTTGAAATGGAGCATCCAGGAAAAACGTTTATCGGTTTTGAGAAAAATTCTCCAGAAGCTTTCCTTGGTCATGATATCATAATGTAGGATGTTTCGGTTGTATTGAATTTGGAGTATTTGATAGAAATAAATACCGGCAAATGTGACGGGTAAGATCATCCATTTTACGCTGAGTCTAAGATATTGAAACATCACCGCAATCGGAATTACAAGTAAGGGTAAAAAATCGATAAATGTTCGCATTCCAAGTCCTCCTCCATACCACCAACACCACCAGGAAGATGTTAGGTAAACGAAAACCAGAAATACCGATGACCAACCGAGAAAGAAATAAGAACCTTTTTTTCGTAGGAAAAAAATAGCAGGAAGCAATAATAACATAATTGGTGCATACACGAAAAATCCTTTTCGATATCCGAATAATACTTCTGGTATTTTTGGATTAGTAAGAAATTCAAAGTGTTCAGTGGTATATGTGTTCAGTGACCATTTACCGGTTTGCGAATGAATAGTAAGGATTTGCAAAAATACTAGGAGAATGAAGATAGCAACAGATGAAATCCAAATCAATTTATTGTTTGTAATTGAAGTTTTAAGTGTTGAAATGAAGTCCCTGAAATTTTGAAAGAGGAAAGGAATCATCAAGGCAATAATAACATTAGTAGGACGGATGATGAAAACCAGACCAAGAGCAAATGCAAGCAAGAAGAGAAATTTATTCTTTTTGGTTTTAGTCCAAGATACCCCAAAATAAAGAAACCAGCTAATCCAGCAGAAAGAATATACATGCGAGAACGATGGAAAATAGACAGTGTAGAAATTTAGGTTAGTTCCCAACGATACAATAAGTATAAGAAGAGCAATGGCGGAATTGGAAATTTCAAAACGTTGAAGCAGTTTGATGAGTCCGATAATTCCGATTAACCAATAGAATAAAGCTGCTAGAGAAACTGAAAGTTGATAATCTCTGGAATATCCGTCACCTTTATTGATCCAATGATTTGTTAGAAAAAAAGGAGAAATACAAACAGCAGTACCAATATAATACTTAACAACTCCTTGGTGTTTGACATAATCATACCCTATTCCGGAGGCAAAACTTCCTGTATTATGTTTTTTGGAAATGCTTTCTATGAAGCTAAAGTACGGCTTATCAGGATAAATGAACCATTGAGGGAGGTATGAATAATACCCTGCGCCATCTGTGTGGATATTGAGCATATGCTCGGGTAAAATATTTTTCTCATTCGTCCAGCCGAAATATTTATCACTTTGCCGGCCTTGTGTATACAAACAGGTAAGAACTACAAAAACAAGAAAGAATTTGTGATTTAATATGTTGGATATAACAGTTTTCAATGAATTCATTTACGAGATACGAGCGTTGTTTCGAAGCAGAAAATCCAATATTACAATAGCTGCCATGGATTCAACGATAGGAACTGCACGTGGAACTACACAAGGATCATGACGGCCTTTCCCAGATACTTTTGCAGAATTCCCCATCTTATCGATTGAATTTTGCTCCTGCATAATTGTAGCAACGGGTTTGAATGCTACCCGAAAATAGATGGGCATTCCATTTGAAATTCCACCCTGAATTCCACCGCTGAAATTAGTGACTGTACTTCCATCCGGATTGAAGGCATCATTGTGCTGCGAACCCCGCATTTCAACACCATCAAAACCTGAACCGTATTCAAATCCTTTTGCGGCATTGATGGAAAGCATTGCTTTCCCTAATTCAGCATGAAGGCGATCAAATACTGGTTCCCCCAAACCAATTGGAACTCCCGTAATTTCACAACGAACACAGCCACCGATTGTATCACCATCTTTCCTAACCTGACGGATGAGTTCTTCCATTTCTTCCGCTGTTAGTTGACTAGGGCAGCGAACAGGATTTTTCTCAATATAGGAATAGTCCAAATGTTTCATTTCGTATTCCGAAAGTTTAATTGAACCAACTTGGTCAACATAACCTTGAATGCAGATGTTTTGGGATGAAAGAATTTGTTTGGCAATGGCTCCGGCTACAACCCTACACGCCGTTTCACGAGCACTTGATCTTCCACCACCGCGGTAATCTCTGTTTTCGTATTTTTTTTGATAGGTGAAGTCAGCATGGGATGGCCTGAAAACATCTTTGATATGGTCATAATCATTGGAACGTTGATCATCGTTTTGAATCATAAACCCAATCGAAGCGCCTGTTGTTTTTCCATCGAAAATTCCTGATAGAAATTGAACCGTGTCCGACTCTTTACGTTGTGTAACGATAGCTGATTGTCCCGGTTTTCTTCGATCCAATTCATGTTGAATTTCATCTAA
Organism: uncultured Flavobacteriales bacterium; assembly: GCA_903899795.1. GTDB lineage: Bacteria > Bacteroidota > Bacteroidia > Flavobacteriales_D > Crocinitomicaceae > CAIUKX01. The sequence goes on along the minus strand of CAIUKX010000180.1, from coordinate 2,940 downwards.
ATTCAATTTGAAATTGGATGGAACTCCGTCGATAACTCCGCCAATAGCCTGGCCATGAGATTCACCAAAAGTTGTAAGTCTGAAGATAGTTCCGAATGATGATCCTGCCATACGATTTGAATCTTATTTGTATTTCACAAAGAAAACAATTTATTGGCAACTGTCTAAAATTTATTTTTCAGGACGTTTAATTTGATTTAGATGTTTGCAGGATAAAAATGACCGTATATCCCCATTTTAAAATTGGACATACGGTCATAATTAATTCTAGTATTTTTCTATTTACAGATTGTTTCCTCTGTCATTTTTAGAATTTTTCGAACTTCCTCAATCGTCGGAGCTTCGGCATATGTTCTCAATACAGGCTCAGTTCCAGATGGACGAATCATCATCCAACGGTTATCGTCGAAGAAATATTTGAAACCATCAATAGTTCCTACTTCTCCAACTTTGTATGATCCAAAAGAATCATAATTGTTTTTCTGGCAGTTAGCTATGATTTTTTGTTTCAATTCCTCAGTAATGTGAAGATCACTTCTTTCGAATTTGAATCCACCAACAATATCATAAACTTCTTTGATTAAGTCGTTCAAAGATTTTCCTGATTTCGCCATGAATTCCCAAATGATCAATCCCATCCAGATTCCATCTCTTTCTGGAATATGCCCTTTTACTGCAATTCCTCCCGATTCTTCTCCACCAATCAAAACATCTTGCTCCACCATCATTCCAGCGATGTATTTGAAACCAATTTTCACAATTTCGTGAGGAAGATGATAATGATCTGCTAATTTACCAACTCGTGGCGTTGTACTGAATGCAGTAACAACTTTCCCTGATAAACCTTTGTATTTAACCAGGTAATGCATCAATAACAAAATGATATGGTGAGAATCAATAAATTCTCCTTTTCCATTGTATAAACCAATTCTATCTGCATCCCCATCTGTTGCTAATGCACAGTCAATGTTTCCATCCGCTTTGATAAATGCTTCGAGTTCTTTCAGATTTTTCTCAATTGGTTCTGGTGCTTGTCCATAGAAAGAAGGATTGTATTCACAATGAATGAAATGTGTTTCTGGTAAAATTCTTCTCAATACATTTTGTCCTGCACCATACATAGCATCATAAGCCAATCTCAAACCGGAATTTTTGATTGCTTCTAGATCGAAATTTGCTTCTACGTGATTTACGTAGCGTGTCTCCAAATCGACAATTTCTACCAATCCATTAGCAATTGCATTTTCGATAGAGATTGATTCGATATCAATTGAATTTGTTTCAGGAATAATATCTTCGATTTCTTGAACTTTTTCAGGAGATAAAGGTCCTCCGTAATGAGCTTTCAGTTTGTATCCATTGTATTCCGGCGGATTGTGACTTGCTGTCATTACAACACCTAAAGAACACTCCAATTGTACACAAGCAAGTGAAATCATTGGTGTAGAAATAAATCCTTTTGCCATTTTAACTTTGATACCATGGCTGATAAAGATTTTTACAGCAGAATTTACAAATAATTCTCCAGCAAAACGGCAGTCGTGACCTATTACGATACTTGGCTTCTCAAAATTTTCTTTTACCCAAACACTTGTTGCCTGAGCTACTCTTATTACATTTTCAACGGTAAAATCTTCAGCAATAATTGCTCTCCAACCGTCTGTTCCGAATTTTATTTTTTTTGCCAACTTTTTCAAATTTTAGGACTCAAAGATACTAAAAAATATGTATTTACAAACGGTACATTTGATTGCTGATGAATCGGTTTAGCAGTAAAATAAAGGGGTTGAAACGAAAAAAGCTTCCCGTTTTAGGAAGCTTTTCAATAAAGTTTAAAATTGATATTATTGTTTGAATTCTTCGACCGTTTTTTTGATAATGGCAACACATTCCATCAATTGTGTCTTAGTCATTACCAATGGAGGTGCGAAGCGAATGATATTTCCATGAGTTGGTTTAGCCAACAGGCCATTGTTTTTTAATTGAACGCAAAAATTCCATGCTGTTTTACTTTCTGGAGTATCGTTTATGATGATAGCATTCAGCAATCCTTTACCCCTTACTGCTGAAACTAAGTCAGTGCTATCAACGATTTTTTGCATTTCATTTCTGAAAATTTCACCCAAATATTGTGCGTTTTCAGCCAAGTTTTCATCTTTTACTACTTCAAGAGCAGCCATAGCAACCTTAGCAGCAATTGGGTTTCCACCAAAAGTTGAACCATGTTGTCCCGGCTTGATGACATTCATAATGTGATCATTCGCTAATACAGCTGAAACTGGATAAACTCCACCTGAAATAGCTTTTCCTAAAATTAAGATGTCAGGCTGAACATTTTCGTGATGAACAGCCAATAATTTTCCAGTACGTGCGATGCCCGTTTGAACTTCATCGGCAATAAAAAGGACATTGTACTTCTCACAAAGTGATTTTGCCTGAAGTAAATAACCTTCTGAAGGAACATAAACTCCAGCTTCACCTTGTATAGGTTCTACCAAAAATCCAGCAATGTTGTCGTGTTGTAAAACAGATTCCAAGGCTTCTACGTCATTATATGGAATGGATACAAAACCGGGTGTAAATGGGCCAAAACTTTTTCTAGCTTCCTGATCATTTGAAAATGAAACAATTGTAGTGGTACGACCGTGAAAGTTACCGTCACAAACAACTATTGTTGCCTGATTTTCGTTGATTCCTTTCTTTTCATATGCCCATTTTCTACACAATTTGATAGCAGTTTCAACCGCTTCTGCTCCTGTATTCATTGGTAATACCTTGTCGAAGCCAAAATATTCGGTTATATATTTTTCATAGATTCCCAATACGTCATTGTGAAATGCACGCGATGTTAAAGCCAGTGTTTGAGCTTGTTCAATCATTGCTCCAATTATTTTTGGATGACAATGACCTTGGTTTACTGCAGAATAAGCAGATAGAAAG
>CAIUKX010000179.1 GCA_903899795.1 uncultured Flavobacteriales bacterium | reverse complement strand
GTAAATTATACTTACAAAGACATAAAAAAGATAGTCTTTGCTACCGATTACCGGGATAACGACATGAAAGCCATTGAATTTTTAGAAAAACTTGCTGCTGCTTTCGATGCTGAACTCACCATTCTTCATGTCGCTAATGGTGAATTAAAAACTGCGGTAGAGCAGGATCTGTTGAAGAAAATAACTGAAGCCATTCAAAAAATAGTTACCTATGAAAAAATTAAATTTGAATTAGTCGAAGGAGAAATTGCTTATGAAGCAATCAATATCTATATCGAAAAAAACAACATTGATCTGGCTTCTATTTCCATAAACAATACGATTCTAAATCATCCTGTTATCCACCAAGACATTTCAAAAAACATGATTCATAGTGTTGCCATTCCTCTTTTGGGGTATTCGGGAAATGAATAAAGTATCTTCCGAATTGATCAGAATTCGTATTTTTGTTTGGAATACTGTTATTTCGTATTTCATATGGCAACTCATTTTAAATTGTTCCTCTTATTCCTTATTTCAACTCAAATTGGGTGGAGTCAAACACCTTTAACTTTTAAATTTTGTGAAACTACCTATTCATTCAATGCAGAATTGGTAAAAGCGGATACAAGCAGCTATAAAGGAACGATATTGGATATCCTAACTGAGTACATAGAAATCACCAGTGACAGTGTCATTTATCACTATGTAAGTCTGAGTAAACTTACGCCGCCGGAAAACAACGGTCATTATACCCGAACAACGATTGCTATTAAAGATATTAAAGCCACAGATATCAATATTTCCAAAACAAAATCAGGAGCTACACTTTGGTTGTATCACCATAAAAATGGAAAAAATGATTCAATTCTATCTAACCTCATCAAAGTAAAAACCTATTTCTGTCACGATACAAAAAATGACATCAGACCCAGCATATTTATCGAATTTGAATCAGTTGAATTGGCAAAAACTTACCATAAAAAAATTCGAAAACTTGCCGGTTTATAATTAAAGAAAAAGATGTATCCATACCACAATAAGATAAAACAACGTATTGCCAATAAAGAATTGATTCGCTACGAATACGTTGAAAAATACAAAAATATTTCGCCGTGTCTGCTCCTTCATTTTGAAACGGAACCTCTGATTCGCCCGATCCGCGAGCATCGATTTGCAGAATATGAGGAGTTATTCTTGACCTTGAACAAATAAAATATTTCTTTATTTCGGCTTTCTGACAATCCGATAAAACAAAAGCAAAGCCACAAATACACCCAAACTTCCTACAAAAAAGGGCATTCCATAAATGGGTGTTTTGTTATATCCTTTGGTTGAAAAAAAGTAAAAGATGGCCATCATCACAGGTGGACCTAGAATTTCAGCAATACTCAATACACTGGTAATAATCCCCTGCAATTCTCCTTGTTCACTATCCGATGTTTTGTTCGACATGATGGCACGAATTGCCGGATCTGCCAAGCCTGAACAAGCATATGGAATCATAAAAAGATACAGCATCCAGCTTTGAGTTGCCAATCCAATGGCAATCATGGTTGTAATGGTGATGATCAAACTAAAATAAGCGGTTTTCACATTCCCAAGTCGTTTGGATATTACACCTGCCAATGCACCTTGGACTATAGCAATGCACACACCTACAACCGTGAGTGAAATGCCAACCTCCTTGATCGTCCACTTGAATTTTTCAACCGTATAATAATTCCACGTACTTTGAATCGCCATAGCACTAAAATAAAGTAGAAACAATACAACGAAAATCCACGCAAAATTTTTGTACCGTTTCAGCTGAAAAAAAGCACCAACAGGATTCGCTCTTTCCCAGGAAAAAGATCTTCTGTTTTCTTTCGGTAATGATTCTTTCAAAACCAACGAACCATAGATCAAATTAAGCAATGAAAGCGTTGCAGCCAATAAGAAAGGGGCACGCATTCCGAAATCACTCAATAATCCTCCCAGTGCCGGACCAATGATAAAACCAATCCCAAAAGCAGCACCGACCATTCCGAAATTTTTGGTTTTTTCTTCGGGACTTGAAATATCAGCAATGTAGGCCGTAGCTGTCGTAAAACTGGCTCCAAACATACCTGCAAGACATCTACCAACGATTAACCAAACCAAGGACGGTGCAAAAAACATGAATACATAATCGATTCCCAAACCGAAAAGTGAACCCAATAAAATCGGTTTTCTCCCGTATCGATCACTCAACGCACCGATAAGCGGTGAAAATGCAAACTGCATCAAAGCATAACAACCGATAATATAACCATACACCTCAGCAGATTCTTCTATGCTGATCTTTGACACATCAGCCACCAAACTGGGAAGTGATGGAATGATAATTCCCAAACCGGTAGAATCAAGTGCTATCGTGATGAGAACAAATAAGAAGGCGTTTTTTGAGTTCATAACTTAGTATTTGGGACAAAGAAAGTCAAAATGCTTGAATTGTCCTTCTTACCCAAAAAACATTATACAAACAATAGAATAAGTGTAAGAATGACACCCCCCAAGGTAAAATACAAACCTTTCTTGAAAACTTTAGATTGAGGCATAAACATCCAAAAAGCAGAAACCACAAAAAACAAAAGGGCACAGCCAAAGAAAATATTCAACCAATACAATCGATCATCGGTTGAAGCTTTGTGTAAATGCGTTAATTTTGACAATACGTAAGGTAGTTTCTTGTCTTTGTAATTGACAATCCCGGTCCTTTTATTCTAGGTCCCAATTTGAAAATATACAAGATCTCCCTTTTCTTTCGAAACTTTCAGGTTTCTCATACCAAACTTTCGCCCCAAGTCCTCATTCTTGATATTTGGAGCTAATTTTTCTTCAACCTGTTGTTCAATTTTAAAAACGTCAGTATCCCGAAATATTAAAACGATTCCACTCAAGGCGTATACAGCCATAATTCCAGCTAGAAAAAAACCTAAATACCTATGCAAAACACGCATGGTAAGTTTGTTCGTATTGTCTTTACTCATAGTTTATTAATTTTCAAATGGCCTGCAAATTAGTAAAATATTGCCTTGAATTAAAAATGCCAGCAAATATAGTGGAATCGGAGACAATGGAAACGGTAGAGCTTTTACAAAATAAAAAGAGAACCCCGAAAGATTCTCTCCTTTTGACTTTGTTCGTAAAAACAACCTAACCAATCAAATGTAATGATCAATTTTTTAGACTATTTTTCATTAACAGTATTTTAACCAATTTATAACAATTTCCAAAGTAGCAATACTTGAGACTATCTTTCTACCTAACAACCAGCAAAACATGCAATGCCTTCAAATCCTTTAAATAGAAATGTTTTCCCTACTGTTGCACCGCTTCTTGCAAATAAAACATCACCTTCAACCAACAAGAAACCTTCCGCTTTTGCATAAGGTAAAGATTTGAAAGTATTATTTTTTAATTTTCCATCTTTACCAAAGTCTGTGATTCTTATATATCTTGGGTCATCTAAATTTTCATCTTCTGCGGATTCATTTGCACCATATTTTAAAGGTGTTTTAACAATATGCTTCAATTTCCTTACCTCCCAGTGCACTGGAATCTCACCCAACCATTCAACACCCGAGTCTTTCATCGGCACATTTGGGTCTAAACCTTTTGTTACAGCTTGATTAATGACTGCTATACGCTCTTCTTCCAGTAGTTTAATGAATTGCTCTTTCTTTGCAATTAAATGGTCTATTTGAGAGGTTTTGTGGTCTAGGAAGCTGGCTATTGCAAATTGTTCTTCTATTGAACTTGGAAACACAATTTTAAAATCTTTTAGAGTAGAAGTAGGTAACTCTTTAAAAGTAGAACCTTGACCCAAGGATTGTAAAACTTCTTTAGAGTTAAGAAAGTAATAATAACAAAATAGTGAATTAACTTTTAATGGAATAATAGTTTTACATCCTTGATTAGTTGAAGCTTCAATTTTAAGTATCCCAATATGTCCAATTGGTGCTCGTGTTGACATCACAATTGAATCAATTGGTGCTAATGAAGTACCACAACTTTCATATCCTAATTTAGTTATTGTTCTTCTAGTTTCAGTAATTTCTTTGTTTACTAATTTACCTAAATCATCTGTAGTAACCCAATTGACATCTCCATTCCAATATTCATCATTTGAACTACTTGGTGTTGAGCCATTTTGAATTTTAGCTAGAAACTTAATTGATGATAAATTCCAATGACTGGGCATCTCTCCCAACCATTCTACACCAGAATCTTTATAATTATCGTATTTCTTCATGACTAACCGATTACTTCTTTAAGTAAACCATCCGTTTCTTGTTCAATAGCCACAATATCATTTCTAATATCAATTAGAGAACGTAACGGTTTGTATTGGTAGAAGAACTTGGTAAAGTTGATTTCGTAACCTATGTTGGTCTTAGAATGGTCTACCCATGCATCTGGAACATGTGGTAACACTTCTTTATCCATATACTCTTGGATATCCATAGTCAACGGAATATTCTCTGTATCTCTCAATGAAGAATCTGGCTTTGGATTCCCTTTTTTATCTACTATAATTTTTCCTTTAGCATCACGTTCTGGTCGTTCTACTGTTACTTTTGAATAACCAAAAGCTTTGTTATCAAAAATCTTAGAATGTTCAGACTCTTTGAATTCTCCATATATTTTGGTTATTTGAGCAATATGGTCATCAGATAATTCATTTCTCTTGTCACCCAATGATTTACTCATTTTCTTAAAGAAATCCACCGCATTTATTAACTGAACTTTACCTTTGCGTTCTACTGGCTTTTTGTTAGATATCACCCATACATAAGTACTAATACCAGTATTGTAAAATAATTGATTAGGTAATGCTATCACTGATTCTAACATATCATTTTCAATTATCCATTGACGAATACTGCTTTCATTTTTAGTTTTGGATGGTGAGCCAGAGAACAATGGTGAACCATTGAATACAATCGATAAACGTGAACCACCATCTTTAACTGACTTCATCTTAGAAATCAAATGCATTAAAAATAGAAATGAACCATCACCAACAGAAGGTAAACCAGCACCAAATCGACCACCATGACCTAAAGTTTCAAACTCCTCCTTCACCTTCTTTGCAAACTTTTCCCATTTCACTCCAAAAGGTGGATTTGTTGCTAGGTAATCAAACGTTTGGTTACTTAATTGGTCTTCAGATATACTGTTTCCTTTTTTGATGTTGGATGCATTTTGACCTTTTATTAATAAATCAGACTTGCAAATTGCATAAGACTCTGGATTTAACTCTTGTCCAAACACCTCTAAACGTGCATCTGGATTTAACTCATGTAGATACTCTTCAGCAACCGATAAAATACCACCAGTACCGGCACAACAATCAAACATAGTTTTGGTTATCCCTTTTGTTGTTAGGATTTCTCTATCAAATAGAAAAAGAATGTTCACCATTAGCTTGATTACCTCTCTTGGTGTAAAGTGCTCTCCAGCTGTCTCATTCGAAATCTCAGCAAACTTACGAATCAACTCTTCAAACATATAACCCATTTCCATACTTGAAATGATGTCTGGATGTAATTCAACTTCTTGGAAACGCTTCACGACCATAAACAACAAGTTATTTTCATCTAACTTATTGATTTGATTTTCGAACTCAAATTGTTCTATTATCTCTCTTGCATCATCAGAAAAACCATTGATATAGTTTCTTAGGTTGGATGCAATATTGTTTGGGTCTGCTATCAATTTATTGAAGTCGAAGTTACTTCGATTATGGAAATTGTAACCAGCTGTTTTGTTTAGAATCGGGTCAAGGTTCTCAATATTCGTAGCTTTTAACTGTTCAAATTTCTTTAGTACTTCTTCTTTGGATTTTTCTAATACACAGTCTAATCTTCTTAGAACAGTTAATGGCAGAATAATCTTACCATAGTCACTTTGCTTATAATCACCTCTTAATATGTCAGCTATAGACCAAATAAAATTAGCTGATTCTTTTACATTCTTCATATTCTAAATTTCTTTAAACCAATAAATCTTTAGCATCTACTTGAAGAAGTTTTGCAATCTGATACAGCACTTCAATAGATGGTTGTCTTCTATTACTAACATAGCCATTGACCATGTTGTAACTTTTACCTAGTTCACTAGCTAACCAAGTTTGTTTGATTTTTTTCTCTGCTAGTACAGTCTTAATCCTATTCATAAAAGGAAAATTATGCTTTAAAAGTAAGATAAAATATCTCATTTTATGACATATAATTTTAAATAATTCAAAATTGCTGAGTGAAGAACTGATGACCTTAAATGGAATAAAGGCTTTTGTCATCAATAACGATGATTTTGAATAAATCCTTTATAGCATAAACGTGTGAATCACCATAGTAAAAAGGTGCTAATTAAAAACAATCAAAAAAAAATTACATCTGATAATCAGATACTTAATTTTTCTAGGGAATCCCTAAATAATCCCTAATGTGCCTTTGCATCATAACTTTTAAATACAGAGAGTATGGACAACAGATTATTTTTAAACGGCATTACAATCGAAGAATTGGCAAATGCATTAGTGGTATTGTTAAACCTAAACGGGTCACCCAACAACTACCAAGTAGAAACAGAGCTTATAACACGAGAAGAAGCTTGTAAGTTATTATCTATAAACAAAACAAGTTTATGGAAACACACAAAAAGCGGTAGGCTAAAAAGCTATGGTATTGGAAACCGTGTGTATTACAAAAAAAGTGAATTACTAGAGTCAATTAAACCTTTAAATCATTAAGCTATGAAAAAGAAAGAAATAACAGCAGATGCTTTACGTGAAGTAATTAAAAACGCTATGAGCTTAAATACTGAGGCTAATGATTTGAATTTAAAAAATTCTGTAATCACAATTGATGATAACGAGTTCTTCATCTACAAAACAGCAAATGAGTGGATTAATGAAGCAAAAGATAGACCAGTACCTAAAATGCTGTTCAGCGAATTTTGGCATGAGGGTGAGCTATGTATTTTATTCTCAGATACCAATTTAGGTAAGTCAATTTTAGCTGTACAAATAGCTAACATTATCAGTAAGGGTGAGAAAGAAGCTGGGTTCGAACTAGAAGCAGAAAAGCAAAAAGTTCTTTACTTTGATTTTGAGCTAAATGATAAACAATTTGAGAACCGGTATTCAAATGATTATAAAGACCATTATGAATTTGATTCAAACTTTATGAGAGTTGAGCTAAATCCAGATGCAAACATGTCTAATGGATTGAGCTTTGAAGATTGTTTGATTATAGCATTGGAAAAGTTAATAATCGATACGAGTGCGAAGGTTTTAATGATTGATAACATTACTTATCTAAAGACGGAAACTGAGAATGCAAAGAATGCTTTACCGTTAATGAAACTAATGAAGGATTTGAAGACTAAATATGCTTTATCAATGTTAGTACTTGCACATAGCCCTAAACGTGATTTATCAAAGCCAATAACGAATAACGATTTGGCTGGTAGCAAAGCTTTGATTAATTTTTGTGATAGTTCATTCACCATTGGTGCAAGCAACATGGATAAAGGACTTAGATATTTAAAGCAAATTAAGCAGAGAAATACGGAACAAGTTTATGATGCTGAAAATGTAATCATTTGCCAAATCAATAAAGATGAAAACTATCTTCATTTTGAGTTTAATGATTTTGGAAGTGAACGTGAACATTTACGTCAAAAATCATCAGAAAAAGATAACGAAGAAAGAGATAGGTTGATAGAAGAGGTTAAACGATTATCAGCTAGTGGAATGACTCAAAGGCAAATAGCAGATGAGTTAGGTATATCTGTAGGAACAGTGAATAAATACCTTAATTTATAACAAGTTCATTATGTTCATCTGTTCACATACTAGTCACTGTGAACACCATGAACAGTCAGAACATTAATACTAAATTTTATGGACAAGCAGTACAAATACGCTCTTGAAAAAGGGAGCAAGAAATTCTTATGCCCAAAATGTGAGCAAAAGACATTTGTTAAATACATCAATCAAGAAACTGGTGATTATTTAAGTGATTCAATTGGAAGGTGTGACAGAGAAACAAGCTGTGGACACCATTGCAAGCCAAGCAATGAAGTCGTTATCAACTATACTCAAAAAGAAATGGTGGTGAAGAAACCAATAACCTATCACTCAGAAGATGAAATGTCTGAGAGTTATTATTTTAACGACCAAAGTAGTTTTATCAGATTTTTGAAGGCAACTTTTGAGAATAATCAAAACGAACTAGAAAGTGCAATTGAAAAATTTAAAATAGGACACTATGGTAAGACAAAAGACTCAACTGTATTTTGGCAGATTGATGATAAGAACAATATCCATGCTGGTAAAATTATGATTTATAATCCAGAAACTGGAAAAAGGTCAAAAGGATTAAATGATACAGTGCCGGTGAATTGGATGCATAAAGTAACGAGTCTGATAAACTTCAACTTAGAGCAGTGTTTATTTGGTCTACAGCAATTAAACAAGGTGCCATTAGGACAAAAGATTGGAATTGTTGAAAGCGAAAAAACAGCAATCATCTTATCTATAATGTATCCCGATTATATCTGGATGGCAACTGGTGGTAAACAAAACTTTAAAGAAGCTATACTAGCACCAATAAAAGATTACACCATAGTAGCATTTCCAGATAAAGACGAGTTTAATGACTGGAATAATAAAGCTAAAACACTTAATAAGCTAGGGTATAAAATTGAAGTGAATAATTGGCTAGAGAACATCGATTGTGATTCTGGAACAGATTTAGCAGATATAGTGGTAGACCTTAAAAGGGTATAAATAAAAAAAGCCTCAGTAGTTATACTGAGGCTTTTCTGTTTTTTGGTTGACTAACTGTTGACTAGTTTTAGTCTAAGTTGTTGATTGTCAACGCACATTGTACTCGGAGCGGGACTTGAACCCGCACGCCCATACAGGCACAGGATTTTAAGTCCGGCGTGTCTACCAATTCCACCATCCGAGCGGACACTTTTACTGAGCGGGAGACGAGATTCGAACTCGCGACCCCGACCTTGGCAAGGTCGTGCTCTACCAACTGAGCTACTCTCGCTTATTTATTCTTCAATGCATCGTTTTGCATCGGGCGACAAATGTATGAAGTTTTTCGAAAATAAAACTACGATTCTTCAAAAAAAATGAAGTTTTTATTCAATTTACTGCTTATCCGCCTATGATTTTCTTGATTTCATTCAACTTCATCAAAGCCTCAACCGGAGTTAAGGTGTTGATATCGATAGTGATTAACTCATCACGAATCTGCTCCAGGACAGGGTCGTTCATCTGGAAAAAACTCAACTGCATATTGGGGCTCGCAATGGCTTCTTTGATCGCTTTTTTACTGTCTTTCTTCTCTCCCATCTCGTGCGACTCCTCCAATTGTGCCAGCATCTTCGTTGCTCGGTTCACAACATGACTCGGCATTCCCGCCAGTTTTGCTACGTGAATTCCGAATGAATGCTCGCTTCCTCCCTCTACCAGCTTACGCAAAAACAAAATCTTCTGACCGATTTCTTTCACCTGAACATTGAAATTTTTGATCCGGTCGAATGTCTTCGTCATGTCGTTCAATTCGTGGTAATGCGTCGCGAATAAGGTTTTACTTCTTGCTTTTGGATGTTCGTGTATGTATTCCGCAATCGCCCATGCAATGGAAATTCCGTCGTAAGTACTTGTACCTCTTCCGATTTCGTCCAATAAGATCAAACTTCTTTCGGAAAGATTGTTAAGGATGCTCGAAGTTTCGTTCATCTCCACCATGAAGGTTGATTCTCCCGAAGAAATATTATCGGAAGCTCCCACTCGTGTAAAGACTTTGTCAACCAAGCCTAATTTTGCAGATTTAGCCGGAACAAACGATCCCATTTGAGCCATGAGGCAAATCAACGCTGTCTGACGCAAAATAGCGCTCTTACCCGACATATTCGGTCCCGTAATCATTATTATTTGTTGTGAATCACTATCAAGAAACACATCGTTGGAAATATATTCCTCACCTGCTTTCAATTGTTTTTCGATCACCGGATGACGGCCTTCCTTGATGTCAATCACCAACGAATCATTCACCTGAGGACGAATGTAATTGTTCTGCTCAGCAATTTCGGCGAAAGACAACAAACAATCCAATTGCGCAATCAGGAAGGCATTTTGTTGAATTTGCTGCGTGTATTTCGTCATGGAAGCAACCAACTCTTGAAAAAGCCGCGATTCGATGACGTATATTTTCTCTTCAGCTCCTAAGATCTTTGTTTCGTATTCTTTCAGTTCGGGTGTAATATAGCGTTCGGCATTCACCAAGGTTTGCTTACGGATCCATTCTTCCGGAACTTTGTCTTTGTGTGTATTCGTTACTTCGAGGTAATATCCGAACACATTGTTGAATGATACTTTCAGACTTGGAATTCCAGTACGGGCAATTTCACGCTGCTGCATATCCTCAAGGAAATCTTTACCCAAAGAAGAAACGGCACGCAATTCATCCAATTCCGCATTGAAGCCATCAGCAATGACATTTCCTTTCCCGATTTGAACACCCGGCTCTTCAGTTAAGGTTTTAGAAATCGATTGAATCAATTCCGTACACGGATTCAACTGATCCGATATCGCTTTCAAAGAACTCACTTTTGCTCCCGACAATGCTTCGCGAATCGGCATAATCTGCTGTAAAGTTCGGTTCAATTGAATCACCTCTCTCGGATTCACACGTCCAACCGCTACTTTCGAAATCGAACGCTCCAAATCGCCGATCTCTCCCAAACGTTCACCTAAGGTATATGCAGTTTCTTCATTTTCTTTAAGGAAAGAAACTGCATCCAAGCGATCTTTAATTGGCTTTTCATCTTTCAATGGAAGCACCATCCAACGCTTCATCATCCTCCCTCCCATTGGAGTTTTGGTCTTGTCCAAAATGTGAATTAATGTCGTCGCGTTTTCATGCTGAGAATGCACCAATTCCAGGTTTCGAACCGTAAAACGATCCAGCCAGACGTATTTTTCTTCTTCGATTCTGGAGATAGTAGTGATATGTCCCCGTTGACTGTGTTCCGTTTCCGATAAATAATGAAGGATGGCTCCGGCAGCGATTATTCCTAAATCCAGGTTATCGACACCGAAACCTTTCAATGATTTTGTTTCGAAATGCTTATTCAGCGACTCATCCGCAAAATCCTTGGTAAAAATCCAGTCGTCTAATTTGAAGGTATAAAAAGAAGATCCGTGCGCTTCCGTAAAATCTTTGCTTCTGTTTTTTTGAAACAAAACCTCCTTCGGTTCAAAACCTTGCAACAATTTGTCGATGTATTCGGAAGAACCTTGTGCTACCAGAAATTCACCCGTCGAAACATCCAGGAATGAAATCCCGTGTTCCTTTTTATCAAAGTGAATAGCACACAGAAAGTTATTTTTCTTTTGATCTAAAACTTGATCATTGTAAGAAACTCCTGGTGTAACCAATTCCGTCACTCCTCTTTTGACAATTGTTTTCGTCATTTTCGGATCTTCCAGCTGATCACAGATCGCAACCCGTTGTCCGGCACGAACCAGTTTTGGTAAATAAGTATCTACCGAATGATGCGGAAAACCGGCTAATTCAATCGTAGCAGCGGCTCCGTTTTTACGTTTCGTTAAGGTAATTCCCAGAATTTTGGACGCCTTGATCGCGTCTTCCCCAAATGTTTCGTAAAAATCGCCCACCCGAAACAACAAAAGTGCATCCGGATGTTTTGCTTTGATTTGGTTGTATTGCTTCATCTAAGGAGTTTCCACCACTCCATTTACCACTGTCTCCTTTACCTTAGCCAATTTGAACGATTTTATTTTGAGGTGTAAATGTAGACTGAACGAGTGAGTTAGCAAAAAAAATCACAGTGATATTATCAACAATCATTCAACAATCAGACTCATTTCAATCTATTACGACAATTTTTAATTCAACCATTCAAACAAATAATTATCTTCATAAGAGACATTAAACTTCTCAAGAAAATCGATGTACTCTGTCTTAAATGTATTGCTGCGATGATGCTCTTTTTGATTTCTGATGTAATTAATCACTCTTTCCAAATGACCATGACTATATGAAAAAGCACCAAATCCATTTTGCCAGCGAAAAATAGATGGGCATAATCCATTGCTATTAATGTACTCAGTTGATGATTTTTTGATTTCCCTTACCAAATCTGAAATACAACAGGTCGGCTTCATACCAATTAAAATATGGATGTGATCCGG
>CAIUKX010000178.1 GCA_903899795.1 uncultured Flavobacteriales bacterium | reverse complement strand
CTATCAATATGATGACGAACAAGAGGATTTAATTGTGTTGTAAAATAAGTATGGATTAATTCGGTTGCTACTCTACGAGCTTCTTGACCGTTACTTAGTTCTAATATAGTATTCTTATCAACCATTCCTCTCCTATTGTATCGTAAAGGATACAATTTAAGCACACTCTTATAGATTGCGTTTAAATTGATTAATTTTATGTTTAAGTTTATATTTATATTTAATTATTTAAGCGAATGCCATGCTTGTTTATATGATTCGCCACCGGGACTATGGGGAAGACCTTTCCACGTTGTCATGATATTATGTTGTCCTGTGGGGGGGGATTGCGCTTCAACTGGCCGAAATGTCATTGCTGAAAGGCCTGTTTGTAAGGATGATAAGATTCCACCACCTTTTATAAGGTTATTGCCTGTTCCAGGTTGAGGTACTACACCTTGCTGTGTTCCACAATCCTTTAATATAGCGGGTTGAGGTGTCCAGAATCCTCCGTCAACATATTTCGTATAATTACCATGAGGAAGATCAGTTCCAGGACGAGTCATATGATCTAAAGGCGCACCAGCAAGTATGTTTCCACCACGATGTTTGCGAGTGAATTTTCCTCTCTTTTTCATCTTCATCATATGTTTTAAATAATCTTCAGCTACTTTCTGAGATAAGGTTTTTCCAAATACTTTTTTCCATTCAGATGCAAATACTTTAACCTTTTCTTTTAAAGATGAAGACGAGTACACTAGTTTTTCACAATAAGAGTTCATATGTTCTATTGATGAACGAAGCTCAGGTATTGATTGAACCTTTGTTTTATGTTTTTTTAATGTCTTAGCATGTCTAGGTTTAGCCATTTCCTCTCTACATTATATTGTTATTACGTTTATTTGGACTACTTAAAATATTTCCTAGATTTGTGAGGATAGGTGCATTTGGATTGACTTGATTTGTTTTTATTCCAGTATTATTTGCTACATTTACAGCACCTGTTAGTAATGTGTTTCCGACATTGTTTATTGATTGTGAAATATTTGTAGGTTGTGCTGAGATATTGGAAGCCGGAAGCATAGAAGGCCCGTTGTTCTTAAAAATAAATCCAAGATAGAATAGTATTCCAAGTGTAAGTCCTCCGTACATAAAAAATGGCGCATACCACTTTAGCTGTTCTTGCCACGTACTGTATTGATACTCAGAACCGAATAATTTATAATGATTATATAAACAAAATATTAATAAGGTAACTGATAATCCGACAAGTGCCGTTGCGCCTAGACGAGGTAGAACTAAAAGACTATTAAAGCTCCAATAAGTAAGGCCGCAATACTTGGTAGAAATGTTTCCATCCGTACGACTTCTCTAAGAGTTGTTTCTAAATCTTATCAATGAGATCACGATGTGTTAGTAAATGTTTACGACAACAGTATCTTACAATTCCTAGTTCATCACATGCTTTTCTTTCAGCAGTAGTGTCGGGTAATGAAGTGCCATCAATATAAAGGGGTTCTTTTCCCACACGTAGTTCAGATACACGTTTTTGGTAACCTCTCCATTTATCAGCAAGGAGAAACCCACAGTTCATACAACGAATAGGTATAATCATTCTTAATGTATACTTCTACTGATAAACTGTTGATTCAATTTTTAGGTCCGGCGCGTTCATTCATTAGTTTCATTTTCCGAAAGGTTTCTAGAAACAAATGTCATCTGTACTAAATGTTGGTGTAATGAGAGGCAACCCCGTAGGAAATCAAATTCGCTTCCTACAAAATCAAATCGATGATGCTAACAAGAGAATGCAAATGTTACTTGCTGCCCTTGAGGCGAAGAACTCTGATGTATTCCAAGAGTATGCTCGTCTAAGAGATGAAGCTGATAAGGCTGCGGCACTCGCGGCGAACCCTCCGCCCCCCCCTCGTTTTCAAGCGAGTCAACCTACGAGAAATGTAGGGGGTCGGTTTTAAATTATCAACTTCAATTGTTTTTCTGTTATAGAAAATCCGTGTTCTTTTTGTATTTGAAATACCAAAAGTTTCGGATGAAGTTCTTTATATTTCGTATATACTGAACGTATTGCCAATATTTGTTCTTCAGTAAAAGGTAGTTTTTTTATTTTCTTAATGATT